>SYAK01000067.1 GCA_005788935.1 Pseudomonadota bacterium | reverse complement strand
TTGCTCGCCTTGTGCAGGCGCTCGGCCGAGGGGGCGCCGACATCGATCCACGCGAGCAACAGGCCTGTCGGGTCGCGCACCGCGACGGGCGCCTCGTCAGGCGATGAAAGCCCGCCCTTCGAGAACGCAATCCCTTCCGTGTAGCGCAACGCGTAGGCGAGGGTCCGCGTCACCAGGTAGCGCACGGTCTCGGACGGGTGCCTTGCGAGACGCAGGTCGAGCTGCTCGTAAACGCCACGATCGACGTCGGTCAGCGCGATCTGGATGCGGTGGATGGTCGGGGGTTGGGCCATGGGGTCCGTGTCGCACACCCGCACCCGCACCGCAACGCCAGCCAACGCCAGCCGATGTTCGCCCAACGTCGGACACCCTGGCCCAGCTATCGCCATCCGGTCCGGCGTGGTATGCGGCGAACGTCCGCACCACGAGGACCTCATGCCCGACACACCCAAGCGCGCGTTCCCGTCATCGCCATACATGCGTTGGCCTTCAGCTCTGACCAGCGCTTGACGCGCCTGTGTCATCCGGAGCGCCGTCGAAGCCGTCGCCCCAGCGCCTCGTCACAACGGCGCGCTGAATATGCACCCAGCCGCCGCGTCGACCCTGGGTCCGCCCGGGCGCCGCTCGCGCCCGAACCCCGTCGCTGGAGGCAGCCCGCATGAAGTCCATCATCGCTTCGCTCTTGCTCGTGGCGGCCCTCACGTCCGGTTGCGAGACCCTCATGCAGGGGCTCGGCACCAGCACCTCCTCCGAGCGGTCGCCGACGGTGACGGCGGGCCAGCTGAGCCTGCGCCGCGCCCCGTCGCTCAAGAGCCTCGCCGCCTGGTACTGCCCGCGCGTCGTCACCGATCAGGTGCTCCGTCTGGGCTGCCTGGCGGCCTTTGGAACGACCCCGCGGAACGACCAGCTGGTCTTCGAGTTCGGGCTGCCGCTGCGCATCCGGAACCCCAACAATTTTCCGGTGCCGTCGGCTGACGTCCTCGTCGCGCTGACCCTCTTCGAGGGGCAGTCGGCGCAGGGGATCGGCGCCACCTGCATGAGCTTCTGCGCCGCCAACGACCCCCGCTGCACCGGCGTCCCACAGCCTGGCGCCTGCGAGGCCCGCAACGGCGACATCCTGACGATGCGAGACTTTGTCAGTGCGATCCCCCGCCTCGTCTCGGACGTCCTGACCGGGCGCGCCGCCGAGGCGCTGCGTCAGGGGACGCTGGCAGCTGGCGGCGACGTGACGCTCGACTTGAGCTACCAGCTCGGTGTCGATCAGGCGCTCTCGCTCCTTCAGCGGACTGCGCGCGGCTGGGTCGAGTCGCAGCTCCGCAATCGGTCGGGCGACCTCGTCATCCCTGTCAGCGCGCGCGGCACGGTCTTCTTCCGCCTGCCCGTCCTCGGGCGCGTGGGCGTGGGCTACGGCCCCGTCAAGTCGGCCTGGCGCGTCCTCTGACCCCGTCGCGGCCAGCAGCCCACTCGGGCGCAAAGGCGTGGTTGCGCCAACGCCGTCGCCCGCGTTACATGGAGCCGAACCTTGCGGGCGGAGGGATCCATGGCGCGCGTTGAACCAAAACTTCTCAAGGGATTCCGGGACTATCTCCCCGACATCGAACGCGCCCGACTCGCGATGCTCGACGCCGTCCGGCGCGTCTTCGAGTCGTTCTCGTTCGGGCCCCTGCAGACACCCGCAATCGAATACGCGGAGATTCTCCTCGGGAAGTACGGCGACGAGGGCGACAAGCTGCTCTACCGCTTCCTCGATAACGGCGAGCGGGACGTGGCCCTGCGCTACGACCTGACCGTTCCGCTCGCGCGCGTCGTCGGCCTCTACCACGGGCAGCTCCAGTGGCCGTTCCGGCGCTACCAGATGGCGCCTGTCTGGCGCGCCGAAAAGCCGGCCCGCGGCCGCTTCCGCGAGTTCATGCAGTGCGACGCGGACATCGTCGGCGAACCGAGCGTGCGGGCGGACGCCGAAATCATGGCCGTCGGTCTGTCAGTCCTGAGGGCGCTCGGCGTGCCGTCGTATGTAATGCGCGTCAATGATCGCCGCATCCTCGACGGCGTCCTCGATGTCCTCGGCGTGCCAGCGGGCCAGCCGCGCGTGGTGGCCCTGAGGGCGGTCGACAAGCTGCCAAAGGTCGGCGCCGAGCCGGTGCTCGCCGAGCTCGAGCGGGAGGCGGGGCTGTCGCGCCCTGTCGCCGAACAGCTGCTTGTCTCGCTTGACCGTAACTTGAAGCGTCGTGAGGATCTCGCGCCGCTGAGGACGCTGCTCGCAGGCAGCGAGGTGGGGCTCCGTGGCCTCGACGGGCTCGAGGGCCTCCTCGACCTCATCGCCGAGGCGGGTCTCGCCGAGCGCGTCGAGGTCGACCTGACCATCGCGCGCGGGCTCGACTACTACACGGCGACCATCTACGAGACCTTCCTCACCGAGCACGAGGGGTACGGCTCGGTCATGTCGGGCGGTCGCTACGACGGCTTGATGGACACGTTCTCGGGTAAGCCGACGCCCGCGGTCGGCATCAGCCTCGGGGTGGATCGCCTGCTCGCGGCATTGACGGAGACGGGGCTCCTGACCGTGGGCGGGCCGCCCGCCGACGTCTTCCTGTGTCTCCTCGAGGCCTCGGCCCACGGTCGCGCGATGAGGGCCGCGGCGACCCTGCGCGAGGCCGGCCTGCAGGTGGAGGCCGGGCTGGCCGAGAGCAAGCTCGGCAAGCAGCTGCAGCACGCGACCAAGCGCGGCTACCGGCATGTCCTCATCGCGTCGGCGGTCGATCTCGACGCCGGGTTGCTGCAGCTGAAGGACCTCGAGACCGGCCTCCAGGAGGTCGTGGCGCTCGCCGATGTGGCACACTGGGGGGCGCGCGTGTCACGTCGCCGCCAAGGGACGGGAACCTGAGGGCCACCCGAGGTGTCGGTGCGTGTCCTGGCGCGGAGGGGCTTGGAGATGCGACGACGGGTCATCGGCAGGGGGGTGCGGGCGGGAGCGCTCGCGGCCGTGGTCGCGGCGCTCGGTGGCGCATGCGCGGGTCGTCGCGAGGTGATCGCGCTGCCGCCGATGGAGTTCGGCGTCGTGCAGGGGGAGGGCGGGCCGCGGGTCGAGGCGCTCGACGCAGAGGCGCTCTACGGCGAGGCCACCCGGGCCTACGATCGGTTGCAGTTTCTGCTGGCGGCTGAAAAGTACGGGCTCATCGCTGATCGCTTTCCAGCGAGCCGATTTGCCGCCGTGGCGGCCTTCAATGCAGGGCTCGCCCTCGAGAAGGCGACCCGGTTCGCCGAGGCTGTCCCGCGCTTCGAACAGGCCGTGAAGCAGGCGCGAACGCAGTCTGACGCAGATGATGCGCTCTTGCGTATGGCGGCCTGCCAGGAGGCGTTGCAGGACTGGGCCGGGCTTGTTGCGACCGGTGGTCGACTGGTTGGCGCGGACGGCGGTCGGCGCCTGTCACCGGCCAACCGCGTCGCGGCCTACGCCATCCGTGGGCGCGGTCATGAGGGGACGGGCGCCCTGGCGCTGGCCGAGCGCGACTACCGGGCCGCCCTCGCGGTTCATCAGGACCATCTCGGGGACGCGGCCCGCGAGAGCAGCGCGTTCGTGTCGCTAGCCCAGCAGCGGTCGGCCGAGATCTACTTCACGCTCTTCGCGTCGATTCACTTCAGGCTGCCGCTAGACCGCATGGAGCGGGACCTCGAGGACAAGTCGAACTTTTTCCTGATGGCCCAGAACGGATTCCTGAAGGCCCTCCGTCTCAGGCACCCGGCGTGGGCCACGGTGGCCGGGTTCCGCCTCGGCCAGCTCTATGAGCAGATGTATGACGACCTGATGTCTGCCGAGGTGCCGAGCGACCTGACCCGTGACGAGGTCGAGGTCTACTACGAGGAGCTGCGTGGCGAGGTGCGGCCGCTGCTCGAGCGGGCCATCGAGATCTACGAGCGCAACATCCGGCTGGGCCAGCGCTTTGGGCGCGACGACGAGTGGGTGCGCAGGACCGAGGGCTCACTCGCGCGGCTGAAGGACATCCTGCGGGCCGAGGCCGCGCGCGCTGCCACGAGTGACCTCGACTAGGGTGTAGGCGGGGCGAGCGGGTCCGCTGCGGTTGCCGTGCGAGCTCTCGCCCCGCGCCAGCGCAGAATCTGGCGGCGCAGACCGGTTGCCAGACCCAGCCGGTCCTCGATGGCCTGAAATGCGTCAAGCCCCGTGACGCGAGCCCCGTGGGGGGGACTCGGCCATCGGGGCCTGCAAGGGGCAACGTCGGGGCGTGATTACTTCGCGGCCGGCGCCGGGGCGGGCGCGATGGTCGCCGCAGGGGCTGTGGGCGCCGCGGCCTTCGATGGGTCGATGGGCAGGGTGCCGCCAGCCGTCACGAACCGCTCCTCGGCGGCCGCGCGGGCCTCCGCGTATTCGTCCGTGAAGGACACGTCGCCGGCCGCGACCTTCTTATTCAGAAGGTCCTCATACCACCCACGGTAGAGCGC
>SYAK01000066.1 GCA_005788935.1 Pseudomonadota bacterium | reverse complement strand
TGCAGGTGAAGCTGCTGCGGGTCCTGCAGGAGGGGGAGTTCGAGCGGGTGGGCGGCTCGCAGACGATCAAGGTTGACGCGCGGATCGTGGCCGCCACGAACAAGCACCTCGAGGCCGAGGTCGAGGCGGGGCGCTTCCGGGAAGATCTTTTCTATCGGTTGAACGTCATTCAGCTCGCATTGCCACCGCTTCGGGCGCGGCGTGACGACATCCCGCTGCTCGCGCAGCACTTCCTCGAGCGCTTCGCCGCGCGCAATCAGAAGCGCATCAACGGCATCACCAGCGAGGCCATCGCCGCCATGCAGGGCTGGTCATGGCCAGGCAACGTGCGCGAGCTCGAGAACCTGATGGAGCGGGCGGTCGTGCTGTGTCGCGGTGATGTCATCGGGCTTGAGGACCTCCCGACGACGATGCGCGACCACGTCCCCGAGCAGCGGTCTCTCAGCTTCGCGATCGGGACCCCGCTCGACGAGGTGGAGCGGACGATGATCCGCGAGACGCTGCGCTTCACCCGCGGGGACAAGCGGCTCGCCGCGCAGTTGCTCGGGATCGCGATCCGCACGATTTACCGCAAGCTCGACCCCATGTAAGGTCCGCCACCATGCCAAGCGCCGCCCACAACGCCATCCTCCGCCTCGCGCGCCACGCGGCGCTCGCCCTCGCGGCCTTCGTCGCCCTCGGCTGCGACGCGTTGCGCGGGGCGGGCGAGCTCGAGCAGGCCATCGCCCGCGAGCAGGTCGCCATCACCGCCTATTCTGCGGATGTCCCGCGTGTCGACGGGCTCGCGCGCACGTTCGCCGAGGCGCTCGGGCGAGCGAACGCGCACCGCGTGGCGCGCGTCCATCGGGAAGACCTCGCAGCACACGCGCTGCCAGCGGGCAAGGCCTGGATCGAAGCGCTGCGGGCGATGGGCGGGCTCGACTCGGTCGAGCTGCAGGCAGTCCATGCGCCGCTCGTCGGGGCTGCAGCGGCCCTCGTCGCGGCCCTCGAGCGGGTCGTCACCCTCGAGGCGGCCGACGGGGGCGAGCCTGCGCCCGAGGCCGTCACGGCGCAGCAGCGGGAGGTCGAGGCGGCGCTCGCCACGCTCCGGACCGCCGAGCGCGCTTACGCCGCGGCGCTCGCCCTGCACTGCGCGAAGAACCGGGCGACGTTGACCGCCGCCTTGCCGCTCGCTCGAGATGCAGGCGTCGACGCAGGCGAGGCAAGGTAGTTGGTGTTGCAAGTATCGGCGGACGGGCAGACCCCGGTCGGGGCGCCCGCGCGTGGCCTCGGCTTCGTGCGCGCCGTGGTGCGGGCGATGCGGCCTGCCCAATGGGTCAAGAACGCCTTCGTGATGGCGCCTCTCATCTTCGCGGCGCAGGCCCTCGAGGTGGCGCACTTCATGCGTGCGATCGGGGCCTTCGGGGTGTTCGCGCTGCTCTCGGGGTGCGTCTACCTCGTCAATGACCTGGTCGACGTGGAGGCCGACCGCCGCCACCCGACGAAGTGCCGCCGCCCCATCGCCTCGGGCGCTCTCCCGGTCTCCGCCGCGCGCCGCGTCCTCGTCGTGGGAGCCGGGCTCGCCTTCGGGGCCGCGGCATGGCTCGGGCCGGGGTCCTTCGTGGCCGTCGGAGCGACCTACGCCACGCTGAACCTCGCGTATTCATTTCGACTCAAGCACATCCCCTTCGTCGATGTCGCGCTCATCGCGGCTGGCTTCGTGCTGCGCCTCCTCGCGGGTGCGCTCGCGGTCGGCGTGCCGCTGACGGGGTGGATCGTCGTGACCACCTTCGCGCTCGCGGTCTTTCTCGCGCTCGGCAAGCGCCGTCATGAGCTGGCACAGGCCGGGGACGCGGCCTCTGGACAGCGCAAGGTGCTCGCGCGCTATCGGCTCGACCACCTCGACCGTGTCATGCTCGCGGCGGCGGTTGTCACGGTCGGAGCCTACGCTGGCTGGACGCTGTTTGGCGGGCCGTCGGGGCGACTCTTCGACCCGCGCGACCTCGCGGTGACCATCCCCTCGGTCGTCTTCGGGCTGCATCGGTTCCGCGTGCTCACCGCGCGCGGGGCGGCTGCGGCGAGCCCGACCGATCGCATGCTCTCGGACCTCCCCTTCATCCTGAACGTGGTGATCTGGTGTCTCGCCGTCGCTGTCATCATCTACTGGCGCTGAGCGCCCTGGCGCTCGCGGGCTGCCTGCAGGCCCGTCCCGAGGTCGCCACGTCGCTCGACGCAGGGGACTACCGTGGGCTCCTCGAACGGCGCCTCGAGGCGGCTGCGCGGACAGGCGGCTTCCGTCTGCGCGCGAACCCCGTCGGGTGTGCCTGCCCGCCCTTCGAGGTCGAGGTCG
Organism: Pseudomonadota bacterium; assembly: GCA_005788935.1. The sequence continues at coordinate 2,266 of SYAK01000066.1, read as the reverse complement.
GCGGCCGCTGGCTGCGGGCGGCGGTCGTCGAGGGTGAGCGCGACGCCGTGGAGGCCCTCGCGGCGGCCCTCGAGGCGACGCCACGGGCGACCTTCCTCGTCGATGGCGAGCTCGGGCGAGAGCTGCTGCCTTGCGGTCGGGCGGCGCTCTACGTCGAGCTCGAGGCGAACGTGTGGCGCGGTGTCGAGGGCGCCCCGGTCGAGGCGCCACCGTGACCTTCGTGTGCGCGGCGTTCGCGGGGGCTTGCGCGGCGGCGCATCCTGGGTGATGCTCTGACGCATGAGCACCGAGGCCCCACCTCCGACCGGCAACCAGTGCCCGCAGTGCGGAACCCCTTTCGACCCGACGCGGACGATGCAGGCCCTCAGGCGGGATGCAAAGCTGCTCTTCTTCTGCTCGCCAGGCTGTCTGCGTGGCTACATGCAGGCCCACCCGTCTCCGCCGAAGACCGAGCCGAAGGCTGGCGGCTGAGCGTCGCCTCACTCGCGGTGGTCCGGGTCGGAACTCCAGCAGAAACCGGAGCTTGCGCCCATGGCCCTCATCGACTCGCTGAGTCCTGTCACAGTCGCGCGACCTGACGGTTCGACCACGACCCTCGCCGAGCTCCTGCGCGGGCAGGACATGGTCGTCGTCTTCATTCGCCACTTCGGCTGCATCTTCTGCCGCGAGCAGGTGCTTCGCTTCAAGGCCCGCATGCCCGACATCGCGGCGCGCGGCTATGGGGTCCTCGTCGTGGGTCAGGGCACGTCGGCGGCGGCCCGAACCTTCGTCGACGCGGCGTCTCCGCCGTTCGAGGTCGTCGTCGACCCGAGCCTCGCGGCCTTCCGGGTGGCGGGACTCCGGCGCTCGATGGCGCGGACGCTGCTCGACCCGCGGGCCTGGCTGCGCGCTGTCGCCGCCATCAAGCACGGGCCGCCGCGCCGGCTGCTCGGCGATCCGTGGCAAAACGGCGGGGTCTTCGTCATCGACCGCGGCGGTCATGATCGCTTTCGCCACGTCTCACGCTTCGCGGGCGACCACCCGCCGCTCGAGGCCGTCCTGGCCGCCATGTCCTGAGCCTCGGGAGGCACCGCCGCCATGCCGTTGAGACTGCTGATGTTCGTGTCGATGGTCCTCATGACCGCCTCGGCCTGCACCGAGCGCGCCATGCACAGCTTCACCTTCACGTCGACCGCGGTCCCGACGGGCGACCTGACGCTGCGCAACATCCGCGGAGGGCTCCGCCTGCGAGCGGCTCCCACGGGGACCCCCGTCACGGGCCTCGTGCGGATCGAGGCGGCCGGCTTCAAGACGCAGGCCGAGGCGACAGCGGCCGCGCAGGCCGTGACGATCGCCGAGTCGGGTGACGCGGGGGCGCTGCAGCTCGCGACGCGCGTCCCGGCCGGCATGTCGCGCTCGGCCTTCACGGTCGTCCTCGACCTGACCGTCCCCGAGGGGGTCGTGGTCGATGTCGAGACGGCCGAGGGGCGCGTCGAGCTCGAGCGGCTGTCGGTCCTCAACGCCGCCACGACGCTCGGTGACCTCGTGCTGACACAGACGGGCGGTGATGCGGTCCTGCGGACGACGGGGGGGGGCGCCATCCGCGTCGTGAGCCACGGCGGGGCCATCGATGCGCGCGCGGTGGATGGGCCGATTTCCCTCGAAGGCGTCTCGGGCAGCGCACGCGCCCTCACGACAGGGGCCCCCATCACCGCGCTCCTCAGCCCGGTGGAACGGGATGACGAGATCTTCCTGTCGACGACGCGCGCGATGATCGACCTCGTCGTCGACCGACGCTTCGGGGCGCGGCTGCTCGCGACGACGACCACCCCGGGCCTCGTCCACATCGACCACCCCGACTTCCGCCCGTCGGCGACGTCGAGCTGGCAGGCCGAGGGTGTCATCGGGACTGGCGACGGGGTCATCGACCTTCGCACGACCGAGTCCGACATCGTGGTCGAGGCCCGCTGAGATTCAGGCCGTCGGCTCGGGCTGCGCCTCCGCTGCTCGGCCCGCGCGCATCCACAGGGCGTAACCGGTGCCTGCCAACACCTGCAGGCCGGCACATCCGAGGATCGCTGCCGTCACGGTGACCGAGGCCGACTCGAGCAGCGCCGCGGTCCCGAGGACGAAGACCGCCTCGACCGCTGTGAGCGTCATGAGCTCGACCGCGAGGATGCGGCCCCGGACGTGGTCGGGCACGCGGGCCTGCAGCGCGACGGTCGACAGGACCCAGTTGGCCCCGCTCGCGGCGTGGGCGGCGAGGATCGGGGCCATGAGGAAAAAC
>SYAK01000065.1 GCA_005788935.1 Pseudomonadota bacterium | reverse complement strand
CCGCGTGTCCCCGGTTCGATCCCGGGTCTGGCCACCAAATCCCGCACCGAAAGGCTGCGGGTTTTTTTTTGGCACAGGTCCCCGGAAGACGCTCCGGTAGCCTGAACCTCTCGCGGCGGCCGGCGTCTGAGGTTTGTACGCCCGATGGGTCCCGCGACGGGTCTGCCCGAGGAGGTCCCGGTGGGGTCAGGTCACGCCCGCGCGTTGGCGCGCTGATCGGGGTGCCGGGAGCGTGAAGCGTTCCGGGCGTTTGTGGGTGAATGAGCGTTCGCTCGGTGCTCGCGTCGGCCAGAGGATTCCGTGCGCGGGCGGGCTGTGGCATGGTCACGCCATGAGGCGTGGCGAGAGTCCGGCGAGTGATGGACCGAGGGTCGGAGCGGCTGGTGCAGCGCGCGTCTGGCCGGCCTGCGTCAGAGTCGAGGGGCTGGCGGCGGGCTGGCGCTGGGGGGACGGTGGTGACGACGACCGCCCGCGTCGTGACACGTTCGACCTCGGGCTGCGTGTGGCCCCGCGCGAAGCTGAGTTTCGCCTGCAGGCGACGTCGACGGAGGCGCCTGTCGATGGCCGCGTCCTCGTCGAGGTAACCGGGCCCCCCGCCGAGCTCGCGCGCCTGCTCGCAGCCCTGCGCCGCGAGTCGCGCGTCGTGATGCTCCCGGAGGACCGGGGGCTCGTGTCGTTGCGGCTCGGCGGGACCGCGCTATCGTTCGACCTGCTCGACGGCGTTGTCCGTCTGACGCCCACCGGAGACCCTTGATGAGCCAGCCGCGCGTGACCTTCTACGATTGCCCCCGGGCCGAACAGCTCGCCCTCCTGTGCCGCTTCGCGAACAGCGCGGTCGAGCGCCGCCTGCCGATGCTCATCACGGTCCGCGACCCGGCCGAGGCGGACGAGGTGGACCGCCTGCTGTGGACCTTCGCCTCCGACGCCTTTCTGCCGCACGAGGTCTGGCGTCCGGGCGGCCCCGGCTTCGAGGACGCCTCGGTGCTGATCGTCGAGCACGACGTGCTCGCGGCCGCGGTCGCCCTCACGGGGCATGTGATGCTGCAGCTGACGCCAGCGCCGCTCGAGGTCGCGCAGAATTTCGTGAACATCGTGGACTTCGTCGATCGCACCTCCGAGGCGACCATCGCCGAGGGCCGGGCCCGCTTCGTGGCGTGGCGCAAGACAGGGGTGCAGCCCGAATACCGCAAGCAGGAGGGGGGTACATGAAGGCCATCCGGGTCTGGTTGTTGGCGCTTGGTCTAACGGCCTGCGCGACGGGTTCAGGGCACGGCCCCGCCCTGCTGCTCGTGACGGACGCCTACGAGCTGCACCTGCGGGACGGGCGGGTCTTCGTGCTCGAAGACGGCGCCGAGCGGCCGGTCGGAGACTACGACGAGCTGCGCGCGCTCTACCGCCGCGACGGGGCCGAGCTGCCGGCCGCCCCCACAGGCGAGTCGACGACGGTCCTCGGGTGGCGGGATCTCACCTGCGTCCGGGCCGGCAACGCCTGCGGGCGCGAGCCCGAGTATCCTGCGCGGGACCTCGTGCGGCTCCGCATCAGGTTCTGAGGCACGCCCCCGCGCTGGAAGGGTCGGACGCTTGATGTCGGCGTCGGGACCAAGGCGCTGGGCGAGGGTGAACCCCGAGGATGCGTCAGTTCTTCACGATTGGGCTCGCGGGGGGTGGGCGCTTGAAGCCCTGCACGATGTAGACGCGGGTCGAGCCGGTTCGCCAGTCGAGGAACAGGAAGTCACCCGTCTCGGCCTCGAAATAGGCCCCCCAGGGGCGCGGAATGGCCGAGAAGAAGTCGCGCCGGGTTGCCGGGGTCGGGTGGCCCGCGCCGTCCACGTCGTAGACCCCGACCTTGTTGGCCGACCACTCGGCCACGATGAGGCTCTGCGTGGCGAAGCCCGGAGACCCTGCGGGAACATAGGCGAAGCCGCCCGGGCCGTTCGGCAGGGTGGACGTGGCGATGCGTGTCGCCGTCGGGGCCGCGAGAAGCCGGCTGTCGGCGGGGTCCGTGCCGAAGCCGAGGGCAAACCATGCGCCGCCAGACCAGGTCAGGGCCCGGAGCTGCCCGGCGGCTGTGAGGCCGGGTGGGACCAGCCCGAGCCCGCCGACGCTCGACGGGACGCTCAATGTGCCAAGCGCGAGTGCGGGACCCACGGTGGCGGAGCCGGCCGATGGGACCAGGATCTGGCCGATCTTGTTGGAGGGCCACATCGAGTAGAGCAGGAGCTCGTCAGAGCCATAGACGAGGTTGGCGTCAATGTTCGGGGTCACCGCCACACGGGTCGAGGTCCCCGAGAACCCGGTGATGTGCCCGCAGGCGTTGCGCGTCAGGGAGATGGCGTGCAGCTCGCCATCCGCGGCTTCGCTGTTGCCGGCGATGAGGAGCGTGTTCCGGTCGCCGCGCCTCAGGATGCAGCCGCCGAGCGGCCCCGGGACTCCGGGCGGGGAGCCGAGGTCGAAGACGCGGTAGTCGGACGCGAACTCCGGGGCGATGACGACCTCGAGGTCGGGGTCCGTCTCGCACGCGTTCGTCTCGAGATTGCAGCGCTCTCCAGCTGGACAGATGCGGACGCGGCCGTCGCAGTCCTCGTCGCACGAGAACGCGCAGCCTTCGATGGCTGGCAGAACCTGTCCCTCGCACGGGCCCCAGGACAGCCCGTCGGCGGCACACGTGCTGGCGCCGCCCCGGCAGGTCCCGACGCGGTTGGTGCCCGCGGGACCTTCGTAGCAGGCGATCTGGATGCCCGGTTCGCACAGGCGCTGCGGGCCGACGTCCGCCGGCTCCGAGGTGTCGGGCGTCGTGTCGGGGGTGGTGTCGGCGGGACCTTCGGCGTCGGCCGAGGTCTCGGGCTGCACGGTCGCGTCAACAGGGGGAGCGCTGTCCTCGGCGGCGACGTCGCCCGGTGCCGTGTCCGGAACTGGAGGCGGGCCCACGTCAGAGGGGCTGGTGTCCGGAAAAGATGCGTCCGGGAAGAGCGGCCCGCCGACCTCGGCGCCGGGCGGGACCGGGGTGCCGCCGCCCTCGGCGCAGGCCGCGGTGGAGAGGAGAAACCAGCCAAGGTGGCGGGAGAGACGCATGAGGACCTCGCGAAGTCGACGCCTGATGCCGCCAGACGCGGCCCTGTGGGTACCGCGACAGACGCACTTCGTCGAGTCCCCCTGTCGAGTCGCGCGGAATGGACGAAGACGAGAGCGGAAGGTGTCCCGCTTGACCGGTCCGACGCAGAAACGTCACGTCTGGAGGCGGGATGACGTGTGGACGGCGGTCGAGCGCCCGCGCTGGGTCGGAGGTGCGCCCCATCGTCGCATGTGCATCGTGAACGTTTGACGGACGTGCCATCGTTCCGGAAGGTGCCCGGTGTCGCGCGTGAATCGCTGAGGGCCTTCGCGTGTGCGGCGTCACCCGAGGGGAGTCAAGGTCATGCAGGACGCATCCGTTTACGTCGCTCCGTCGAAGTCCGTGCCTCCCGCGAAAGCCAGGGGCGAGCAGGCCTCGGGCGGCGCGGATGCTATCCAGCGGAAGCTCCGTGGGGCCACCTTTGCCGAGGGTGAGGCGATGCTCGCGCCAGCCCGTGGCGACGCGTCGGCCGAGGGGCACTCCGGGGCTGGAGGCGCCAAGGGCGTGCAGATGCGAGGAAAGCGCCGCGGGAACAAGGTCGCCGCGTCTGGCGCGGGGACTGCGGCCGTGGGCGGCCAGGCCGCGGCCTCGATGGCCTCCGAGGTCGAGCCCGCGACGGACACGCCAGCCTCCGAGGTCGCCCCTGCCACGGACACGCCAGCCTCCGAGGTCGCCCCCGCCACGGACACGCCAGCCTCCGAGGTCGCCCCCGCGTCGACGTCAGGCGGGGCCGTCTCGTCTGGTGGCGGCGCATCGCAGCAGGCCTCGGCTTCCACGACGTCCGGCGCCACGACCGCTCCGAGCCCGGGCCCCCAGCCGGCCGCCGCCGGGCGGTCCGCCTGGCGGAACGAGCTCAAGCGACTGGTCGGGACTTTGCCAGCCGACACGACGGACCCGAAGAAGGTGCAGGGCAAGGGCAAGTGGTCGGATTTTGCAGCGACCCACTTCGCGCAGGACGAGGCCGCGCTCGCGGCGGGCGGGTTCGACCTGGCCGAAACGCAGGCGGACATCGCCGCGAAGGCCTCGGCGCGTGAGGCGGCGTTCAAGATCGCGGCGCTCAAGGAGGCGCAGCGTATCAAGGGCGGGCAGCTCCCGATCAAGGCCCAGTTCTGGCAGAAGATGGGGTGGGGGATCCGCGGCAAGGAGTGGGACATGAAGCGTCTCGCCGCCCTCCCGAGCGGAAAGCATTGCCATCTGACCGCAAGCGGCGACTCGATTGTGGCCCCGCAGACGGCGGCCGCAACCGATCCAGACCTCCTCTACAGGAGCCCGGACGCGATCTTCGCTACGCTCTTCATGGCCGTCGATATCGCCTCGCGGGTCCACGTAACCCGAGAGCTCCCCGGACAAACAGGGAATCACGTGTATCTCGGCGATGCGAACGGAGCTGGTGCGCCGGTCGCCGACGACTGGTTCGGGGGTGACGCGCAGACGATGAAGCAGCACCTCGCCGCGTTCCGGACCGACGCCATCGCGCGGATCGCGGCAGCGCAGGCTGGCGGCTGGGTCGCCGGCTGACGCGGCGCACAGGCCCGGGTCACCCGCGGAGGATGCGGAAGGTCAGGTTCAGGCGCGGCCCCACGGGGCGCTTCGTGCGCGGGATGGCGTGTTTGTAGTCGCGCTGGGTTGCCCCGCCCATCACAAGCAGGTCGCCGTGGCCGAGCGCGAGGGTGAGCGGCGGCGGGCCACCCGGGTCGTTGGCCTTGAGCACGAAGTTGCGCGGCGCTCCGAGTGACACAGAGCCGATGAGCACGTCATGCGGTGCGTTCGGCCCGAGCTCGGGCTCGTCGTCGGCGTGGGCCCCCATCGCGTCCGCGCCATCGCGATAGTAGTTGGCCATCACCGCGTTGAAGGGCAGGGCGAGCTCATGGGCGAGCCGGTCCCGGACGCGCGCGAGGGACGGCGTCCACGCCTCGGGCTCGAAGATGCGCCCCGACCACGCGTATCGCAGGCCCGGGTCTCCGTGCAGGCTCGTCAGGCGCGGCGTCGGCCAGCTGCGCCCGAAGACCGTGATGGTCTCCTGTCTCAACGGCAGCTCCGCCAGCAGGTCGGCCATCCACGTCGCGTCGGGCGCGAGCCAGGCCGGGTGCAGCTCGCACCAGGCCTCGGCGTTCAGCGCGATGCGTCGCACGGGCGCCGGGGTCTCGAAGAGGCCGGGCCGCGCGAGCGTCACAGATCGGCCAGCAATACACGCCCGTCAAAACGCCCGAACGTGACGCTCTCCTCGGCGCCGCTGCCGAACCGCACGAGTCCGCGCCAGCGGGTGAATCCGTCGCTCCGCTGCCGCCCTGCCAACGAGAGGCCAGTCGCCGCGAGCTCGGTCCAGACAGCGCCGCGGGCCCAGAACTCGGCCGGGTCCGCGTCATGCTGGCGCCGCAACTCAGCCGCGAGCTCGGGGCTCAGCCACTGCTTCAGCCCCTCCACGTCCCGGGCCGTCAGCGTCGCGGTAAGTCCGTTGAGGAGCGCGAGCTCGGCGTCGTCGTCCTCAGGCGTCGCTTCCGGCTCAGCAGCCTCGGTCAGCCCAGCGGCCCCAGCGCTGCTCGGCGCGTGGCCTGCAACCACCTCAACCGAAGGCACCGAGCCCTCGCCCGTGCCCGAGCACGCCGCAACCAGCACGACGCTGGCCGCGCGGATGGCGAGGACGAGGCCGGCTCGGACTGAAGCGCGCATGACACCTTGCAGACGAGGAGAGTCGGGGCGACAGGATTTGAACCTGCGACATTCAGCTCCCAAAGCTGACGCGCTACCAGACTGCGCCACACCCCGAATTCCGGTCTTGAAGACTACACGAAGACCGGGTCCCGGTAAACCCCGAAGATTTCCCGAAAGACATCGCAGATCTCGCCGAGCGTCACGTCGGCCTTCACCGCCGCGATGATGGGCGGCATCAGGTTGTCGTCGCCTCGGCACGCCGCTCGGACGCGCTCGAGCGCCGCCGCAACCGTCGCGGGGTCACGACGCGCCTTGACGGCCGCGAGGCGAGCCTTTTGGTCGCGCTCGACCGCCGCGTCGATCTTCAGCGTCGGGATGCCGCTGCCGCGCTCGGGGCCCTCGTCGACGTACTTGTTGACCCCGACGATGACGCGCTCCTGACGCTCGACCGCGCGCTGATCGTCGAACGCCGCGTCCGCGATCTCCTTCTGCGGGTACCCGAGCTCGACGGCGCGGACGATGCCGCCCATCGCGTCGATGCGCGCGATGGAGTCGAGCGCGGCCGCCTCGATCTTGTCGGTCACGGCCTCGACGCACCAGCTGCCGCCGAGGGGGTCCACCACGTTCGCCACGCCCGTCTCCGCGGCGATGACCTGCTGCGTGCGCAGGGCGACCTTCACGGCGGCCT
>SYAK01000064.1 GCA_005788935.1 Pseudomonadota bacterium | reverse complement strand
CGCCTGCCACGCCTCCTTCAGGCCCTCGGTCTCGCCTTCGTCGCCGCGTTGGCCGCCTGCCAGCCCGCGGTCGGCGACGCGTGCGAGGTTCAGACCGATTGCGGGCGCTCCATGTACTGCGAGCGCTCGCTGCCTGGCGGGTACTGCACCGTCCGCAGCTGCCACGTGACCCCGTGCCCCGAAGACGCGACGTGCGTCGTCTTCGATCCCGACCTCTCGTGGTGCATGGCCCTCTGCGACCGCGACGCGGACTGCCGCAGCGGCTACGCCTGCGTCGAGGACTTCGCCTCGGTCCCGTTCTGCAACGACGACCGCGGCGAGCCGCCAGCACCTGACGAGGACGCTGTGTCGCAGCCCGCCGATGTCAGCTCGGGGGACGCCGCCGAGGTCGACGCGCAGCCCGCGACCGACGCCGCGACCGACGAGTGAGGGCTCAGGGGCGCTCCGCCGCCTCGAGCGCCCGCCACAACGCGACGAACTGGGCGGGGGACAGCGTCTCGGCACGCGCCTGCGGGTCGAGGCCGAGGGCGAGGAGCGTCGGGCGAGCGTCCCGCAGCACGTTGCCAAGCGTCTTGCGGCGCATCGCGAACGCCCGATCGAGAAACCTTTCGAAGGATTCGAAGGCGTCGTGCGGGACGAGCGGGGTCGCGAGTGGCTCGAGCAGGATGACGGCCGAGTCGACCTTCGGCGGCGGCGTAAACGCGGACGGTGGCACCTCGCGGACAAGGTGGGCCCGCGCCCGCACCTGGGTCAGCACCGACGGGATGCCGTAGACGCGGCTGTCGGGCGGGGCCACGATGCGGAGCGCCACCTCGCGCTGGAACATCAGCACCGCGCGGCGCCAACCGATCGGCGAAGAACCTGGCAACCCAAGGATTCGCCTCAGGATCATGGCGCCAGCGTTGTAGGGCAGGTTGCCGGCGAAGGCGACGCCCCCGCCCGCAGCGAGCGTCAGGCGGTCGAGATCCGGGCCGGTCGCGTCGCCCTCGACGACAGCGACCTTGTCGCCGAGCCGCGCCCGCACGGCGTCGACCGCGCGCGGATCCTTCTCGAGCGCCGAGACCGGCGTGCCGTGTCCGACGAGCCACGCCGTCAGCGCGCCCTCGCCAGGCCCGATCTCGATGACGTGATGCGCGCTGCCGGGATCGACGAGGCGCGCGATGTCCTCGAGGACCTCGGGATCACGCAGGAAATGCTGGCCTAGCGCCTTGATCGGCTTCATCGGGCGGTCCCTCCGGCCGGCGTCGGTCCGGTCCGCTGTGTCACGAAGATGTCGGCTGATAGCAACGCGCTGCCAGTGAGCCCGTGCCCGGCTGACAGCAGCGCCTGTCCGAGCCCGGCCACCATGGCCGCGTTGTCGGAGCAGTAGCGCGCAGGCGTCACGAAGGCCTCGAGTCGATGGCGCCGCGCTGCCGCGGCGATGCCGGCCCGCAGCCCGGTGTTGCAGGCGACGCCGCCCGCGAGGACGAGCTGCCGCAGCCCCTCGATCCGGCAGGCCGCGACGGACTTCTCGACCAGCACGTCGACGATGGCCGCCTGCGCCGCGGCGGCAAGGCGCGCCTGCGCGATGCGGTCGCGCGCCTCGGGCGGGAGGGCCTCCCAGCGCTGCCTGGCGGCGGTCTTCAGGCCCGAGAACGAGAAGTCGAGCCCCCTGTTCAGCAGCGGCCGCGGCAGCGGCGCGTCCGTCAGCCCGTTCGCCGCGGCGTCGATCGCGAGTTGGTCGATCTGAACGCCGCCGGGGTAGGGGAGGCCCATCAGCTTCGCGAGCTTGTCGAAGGCCTCGCCCGCCGCGTCGTCAAGCGTCTGGCCCAGGGTCCGCACGACGCCCGGCGCCTCGACGCGCATGAGGCTCGTGTGGCCGCCGCTCACCGCGAGGGCGACGTGCGGGAAGCGCAGGGTGGGGGCTCCGTCCCACGCGTCATCCTTCAGGAACGGGGCGTGCACGTGGGCGTGGATGTGGTTGACCGGGACCAGCGGCACGCCGAGCGACCACGCGAGGGCCTTCGCCGCCTGCAGCCCCACGAGCAGGCACCCCGCGAGCCCCGGGCCGGCCGTGACGGCCACGCCCTCGAGGTCCTGCGCGGTCACGCCGGCCTCGGACAGGGCGCTCGCGATGGTGGGCCCCATCGCGACGAGGTGGTTGCGCGACGCGAGCTCAGGGACGACCCCGCCGTAGCGTGCGTGGACCGGGATCTGCGACGCGATGACGCTCGCGTGCACCCGCCCGTCCCGCGCGACGACGCTCGCCGCCGTCTCGTCACAGGAGCTCTCGATCCCGAGCAACATCGCCTTCGCCTCCAGCCGAGCCGACCGCATTCGACATCCGGGCTCGAAAGTCAACGCCCGTGGTCGGGCGCGGTCGGGCGCGCCGGGGCCGAGAGGCGGGTTCAGCCAGGCGACCCGGACATCCCGCTTGACCCGATCCCGGGCCGCTGCTACACCGCCGCAAATGAATGGGGATTCATTCAGCAGCACCTCGACCTCCGGCGACACCGCCGCAGCCAACGTTCAGGCCGCCCCGCCCGGCTCGGACAAGCGCCGTCGGATCCTCGACGCAGCGGTCACCGTGTTCGCGCAGTACGGCTTCTACCCCGCGCGCGTCGCTCAGATCGCCCGCGAGGCGCAGGTCGCCGACGGCACCATTTACCTCTATTTCAAGAACAAGGAGGACATCCTCATCCAGGTGTTCATCGACGCCATGGACGAGATCCTCCGCCGTCAGGAAGAGGCCCACACCCAGCTCGTCACCCGCGCGGAAGGCGGTCGCATCGACCCGGTGACGCGGCTCGAGACCTTCGTGCGCGTCCACTTCGAGTCGGTCGCCCAGAGCCGTGCCCTCGCCGAGGTCATCACGGTCGAGCTGCGCCAGAGCTCGAAGTTCATGCGCAACACCGACATGAAGCCGTTCGGCCGATACCTCGGGCTCATCGCGCGTATCGTCGAGGACGGCGTCCGGGACGGTCTCTTCGCGGCCGACGTCCCGTCGCGGACAGTCGCCCGCGCCATCTTCGGCACCATCGACGAGCTGGCGCTCGAGTGGGCCATGGGTGGGCGCGAGGACTCCCTCGTCGAGGCGAGCCGCGTCGTGACCCACCTCTTCCTTGCTGGCCTGCTGCGGCGGGACAGCGCGAGCGCATCCTCTACCCGTCTGTAACCCCAGGAGAGTCCCATGAAGGTCCTCGTCGCGTTCAAGCGCGTCATCGATCCCGACGCACGCATCAAGCTCAACGGCGCGAAGAGCGCGGTTGACGAGTCCTCCGTCGAGTACAAGGCGAACCCCTTCTGCGAGAACGCGCTCGAGGAGGCGATCCGCCTGAAGGAAGCCCACGACGCCGAGGTCGTCCTCGTGAACCTCGGGACCGACGACTCGACCGCGCAGATTCGCGCCGGGCTCGCGATGGGCGCCGACCGCGCCATCCGCGTCGACATCGGTGACAACGCCCTCGACAGCGACCTCGCGGCCCGCCTCCTCGCGGCTGTCTGGAAGCGCGAGCAGCCCGACGTCTTCCTCTTCGGCAAGCAGGCGATCGACGGCGACAACAACCAGACCCCGCAGCTCGTCGCCGAGTACCTCGGCCTCCCGCAGGCCTGCTTCGCGTCGAAGGTCGTCATCGAGGGCGGCGAGGCGGTCGTCACGCGCGAGGTCGACGGTGGCCT
>SYAK01000063.1 GCA_005788935.1 Pseudomonadota bacterium | reverse complement strand
CGATGGCGGTCGGGTAGAACAGCAGGTCGGCGCCCGCGAGGACCATGCAGCGGGCCGCCTCTGGGTACCATTGGTCCCAGCAGATCCCGACCCCGATCGTCCCAAATCGCGTGGGCCACACACGAAAGCCTGTGTCGCCCGGCGCGAAATAGTACTTTTCCTCGTAGCCAGGCCCGTCGGGGATGTGCGATTTCCGATAGTTCCCGAGGACCGAGCCGTCCGCGTCGATGACCACGAGGCTGTTGTAGTAGGCCTGCCCAGCCCGCTCGAAGTAGCTGACCGGGATGACCACGCCAAGCTCGGCCGCGAGCCGCTGCATGCGCGCGATGACCGGATGACCCTCGACAGGATGGGCGAGCGCGAAGAGGTCGGGCCGCTCGACCTGCGGAAAGTAGTGGGACGCGAAGAGCTCGCCAGGCAGGATAATCTGCGCCCCGCACGCGGCAGCCTCGCGAATGGCGGCCTCGACGCGCGGCACGTTGGCCTCGGCGTCGCCTGACAGGTTCTGCTGCAGCGCCGCGACGGTGACCTTCATGGCGCCGGCTCCTCCTTCGTGATGCAGTGCAGCGAGCCGCCGCCCGTCAGGAGCGCCGTTGCGCGGATCGGGACGACGCGACGCCCGGGGAAGAGCGCCGCGAGCGCCTCGCAGGCGGGCTCGTCCTGCGGCGTCCCGTAGACCGGGACGATGACGGCGTCGCGGGCGACAAAAAAGTTCAGGTAGCTCGCGGGCAGCGGCTCTCCTGTCTCAGGGTGCGGCACGAACCCGGGCGCCGGGATGGCGTGCACGTTCGGACGACCCAGGGATGCCACCACCTCGGCCTCAATGGCGGCGAGGCGGTCGGCGTGCGGGTCCGCGGGGTCCACCTGACGCATCACGACGGCTTGCCCGGGCGCCACGAAGCGCGCCACGTTGTCGACGTGGCCGTCGGTGTGGTCGAAGCGCAATCCCTCGGAGATCCAGACGATGCGCGAGACCCCGAAGGTCGCCCGCAACACCGCCTCGGCGGAGGCCTCGGTCCATCCGGCGTTCCGATTCGGATTCAACACGCACTCGCGCGTCGTCAAGACGCAGCCAGCGCCATCGAAGTCGACCGAACCACCCTCGAGAATAAAAGGCAGGTGGTGCGGCGCGAAGCCGGCCTCGCGCGCGATCCAGGCCGCCACGCGCTCATCCCCGGGCATCAGGTACTTCTCGCCCCAGCCGTTCCAGATCGCCGTCAGCGCAGCCACCCCGCCGTCGGCATCACGCACGAAGAGCGGCCCCGTGTCGCGCGTCCAGCTGTCGCCATAGACCGTGCGATGCAGCCGCAGCTCGCAGGGCCCGGGAGGGTGCGTCACGACGGCCCCCCGCGCGGTCGTCGGGGCGAAGTCCGTGGCGCTGTCGGCAGGGATCAGCACCTCGACCGCCTCACCCGCAGCAAGCAAGGCATCCACGAACGCGACCACCACGCCCTGCGCGTCCGCGAGCTGCGGCCCCCACTCGGATGCGTCCCATGGCCACGCGAGCCAAACAGCGCGGTGCGGGCCCCACTCGGGGACAGGGGTCAGGGTCGCGGAGAGCGAGGGCGCGGCGCTGTTCATGGGCGCGGCGATACCACCGCGACCCCGCACGAGGCAAGTCGCGCCCGCTTGGCGACGTTTGGCTCGCAACCTGTCACCGCTGGCGACGGCACCCTTAGAATCGGCGGCCGTGTCACGATCGTTCAGAGGGCCCTATCGCGTCGCGACGCCTCGTGTTAGGATCCGAACTATGGCACGGTTGGTGTTGCAGCTGCCGGGTGGGCGTTTCCGCGAGCACGAGCTCGAGCGGACGACCCGCATCGGGCGTCAGCCTGACCAGGACCTGCAGATCCTCGATCCGCTCGTCTCGAAGGAGCACCTCGTCGTCGAGCAGATCGCGGACGCGTGGTACTTGCGCGACCTCGACAGCCGAAACGGCACGTGGGTCAACAACGAGCGCGTCAACGGGCGCGTCCGCCTCAATCACGACGACCGCATCAAGCTCGGCTCCACCCACCTCGTCTTCACGGCGCGCCCGGAGCGCAAGGGCATCACCAGCACGCCGACCCGTGGCGGCCTCATGCGCAGCGAGCCGACGGACGTCCCGATTTATCGCGAGTCGCCCGAGGACTTCCTGCCTGTCGACCTGGTCCCCGACGAGACGACGCTGAAGCGCGACTACGAGAAGCTGCGTCTCGCGCATCGCCTGCATCGAGAGGTCGCCTTCGACCTCAAGATCGACCTGGTCCTGCCGCGCATCCTCGACCACCTGTTCGCGCTCTTCAAGGCGGACCGGGGCGTGATCATGCTCGTCGGACCTGACGGCGCGCTTGTCCCTCGCGCGATGGCGGGCCACGGGCGGGACTCGGAGGAAGAGCCCATCCAGCTGTCCCAGACGATCGTCAACACGGTGCTGGAAAAACGCACCGCGATGCTGACGCGCGACGCCCAGATCGACCGGCGCTTTCAGCACGCGCAGAGCATCATCATGCAGGGCATCCGCTCGAGCATGTGCGCTCCGCTGCTCGGGCGGGCCCGGGACGTCCTCGGCATCATCCACCTCGACTCGCTGCTCGCTGCCAACGCCTTCACCGAGCGCGACCTGAGCATGTTCCTCGCGATCGCGTCCGAGGCCGCCATCGCCATCGAGAACGCGAACCTCCTCGAGCGACACGAGCAGGCCGCCACCGAGCGGGAATCCCTGCGCCGCTTCCTGCCGCCGACTCTCGTCGCGCGCTGCCTGGCCGGCGACCTTCAGCTGCCGCGCGACCTCGTCACCGCGAACGTCACGGCCCTGTGGGCCGGCATCCGCCCGACGTCGAGCCTCATGCGGGCCTCGAGCCTCGCGGCCGCCATCGAGCTCGCGACGGCGTCGGCCCAGAGCGCCTTTCTGGACAGCCTCGTCCGCGTCATCTTCGAGCACGGCGGGACGGTCGCGCAGGTCACCTTCGACGGGGTCTTGGCCGTCTGGGGGGCCCCGACGCAGGTCGCCGACGCGACAGCGGCCGCGATCACATGCGCTGTCGCCCTGCACCGGGCCACCCCTGCCGCGGCTGCGACGACCCCGCGCACGTTTGGTGCCGCGCTCGCCATCGGTGGCACGTCCCCACTCGACCTCGGTGAGCCAGGGGCGCAGACCTTGCTGCTCGGCGGGGCCCCGGCCTTCGAGCTGCGCGTCGGTGTGGCGCTCGGCCCGGCCCTGGTCGGGGCCGTGGCTCCCGGCACGTGCGGGACGTACACCGCCGCGGGCCCGGCCGTCGAGAGTGCTCGGCGCCTCGCGACGCATGCGGCCCCTGGCGAGACCCTCACGACCGCAGCAGTCGCCACCGCAGCCCCCCAGCGGCACGCCGACGACGGCAGCTTCGAGCCAGCCCCCGTGGTGTCGGACGACCTCGAGCTCGACGCGTGGCGCTTCGTCGCGTCGGCGAACTTCAGCGACGAGGTCCGCGCCTCGCGAGAGCAGACGGAGCGACGCCTCGACTCGGCCGAGCCGACCCTCGAGCGCCCTGCGTTCATTCTTGGCACTGGCACCGAGCCGCGCGCGAAATCGGGGGGTTGAACCCCGCGTCCCCTCAGAAGTGCAGCCCGATGTGTGTCGTCCACTGCGGATGAAACGCCACAGCGTCCGGGTGGTCCTGGTCCATCGTCGTCACGAGCGACACCATCGACGACACGGCGAGCCCCCAGTCGAGGAACCACGTCACGCCGAGGTCGACATGGAACGCGTCGCCGAGGTCGTAGAGCGCCTCGAGGGGGTCGAGAAGGGCGTCGCCAGCGCGCGTCGCGGCTTCGAACGGGATGAAGAACCCGAGCCCCAGCGTCGGGGTCACCGGACCGTCCTCAGCATGGAAGCGCAGCCTCAGATCGAAGGTCGGATAGACGAGCCCGACCGAGGTCACCGCCTCGAAGCGACCCCCGAGGACCAGGGTGAAGGTGGCGCCGAGCAACCCATCATACCATCCGGTCCCGAGTCCGATGGCCACATCACCGCGGGCCGCGCGCCACGCCTCCTGAACCGGTCGCGCGCGGACAGTCTTTGCGCTCTCGCCTGGCGTTTCACCCTCGTTTGGGCCATCGCCGAGCGGTGCCTCTCCAGCCGTGCGAGGGGAGGCTTGACCCTCACCTACCCGAGCGGGTGCCGTGTCGGTGAGCGCAGTGTCATCCTCGGATACACCCCAGACCGGCAGCGTAAGGCGCTCCATGAAGTCGGGGCTGTCCGCGAGCGCCGGGTTCCAGTCGAGGGCTTGCTCCCAGCGGGAACGGGCGAGCGACATCTGACCGGAGGATGCGAGCCGGTCGCCGAGCGCCACCGCGGCCTGCGCGCAGAGCTCCCGCAGGGCGCGGTCGAGCTCCGCCTTGGGGCGGTCGCTGCAACGGGCCCCGGCCTCGCCGAAGCGGGATTCGCCGACGGCGGCCTCGACGGCGGCGCGCTGCCCGGAGACCCCGTCGCCGCCATCTGCATGCGCCAGGGGGGCCGAACTCAGGGCCGCGAGGGTCAACGCGAGGCGTTTCAAGGAGTCTCCGCGGTCTCGGCGAGGGGCATCCCGAGCTGACGCCCGAGCTCCGGATCGAAGCAGCGGCGACAACGGGGCTCGTAAGCCTCCGCCGCCCCGACGAGGACGCGCCCGGCGTCGGTCGCGAGCAGGCGTT
>SYAK01000062.1 GCA_005788935.1 Pseudomonadota bacterium | reverse complement strand
GTCGCTGTCACCCCCGAGGGCGCCGAGGTGCCGACCGCGAGCGCCCGCACCGACCGCCGCGGCGTCGCCCGCGTGGCGCTGCCGCCAGGTCCGGTCACCGTGCGCCTCCAGAGCCCACTTGACGGCAATCGTGAAGAAGTATTTCAGGCAGTCGTCACGAAGGGGTTCGTCACCGAGCTCATCGCGACGATGTTTGAAGACGGGCGCCCGATGCGGACACATGTCGAGGCCGTCTCCCTCGTCGACGCCCCCGACCCCGATCCGGTCGACGCTCCGTCCGCCCCGCCCGGCACGCTCGTCGGGCGCGTCGAGGACGCCGAGCAGGGACGCCCCTTCCGCGGCGTCCGCGTCTATGTCCGCGGTCAGTCGGTCGAGGGTGAGACCGACGGCGCGGGGCGCTTCACCCTGTCGCTCCCGTCGGGCCTCCACGACCTCACGCTCGTCCACGCCCAGTACACCGCGCTGACCGTCCGCGGCGTCGAGGTCGAGGCGGGGGCCTCCCGCGAGCGCACCTTCGCCCTCGAGCCCGCCTCCATCGAGCTCGCCGAGCTCGTCGTCTCGGCCCCGCGCATCGTCGGCTCGGCGCTTGAGGCCCTCGAGGAGCGCCGCGACGCGACCGCTGTCGGCGAGGTCATCGGCGCCCAGCAGATGTCGCGTTCGGGCGACACGAACGCGGCCTCGGCGCTTCGCCGCGCGACTGGCGTCACCGTCGTCGGCGGGCGCTTCGTCTATGTCCGCGGGCTCGGCGAGCGCTACAGCTCGACCTTGCTCGACGGCGCGCAGTTGCCATCGCCCGAGCCCGAGCGACGCGTCGTCCCGCTTGACATGTTCCCCGCCGGCATGCTCGAGGGAATCGCGATCCAGAAGGGCTATACGCCCGATATGCCTGGTGAATTCGGTGGAGGAGTCGTTCGCATCCGGACCCGTGGCTTCCCGGGGGCCCTCGAGGGCCGCGCGAGCGTCGGCACGAGCGCACGCCTCGGAACCACCTTCGGGGACCACCTCTTCGCCGCCTCGGGTCCGACCGATTTCCTGGGGATCGACGGGGGCTTCCGTGCCCTGCCCCCAGAGGTCAAGGCGGCGTCTGACGCGGCTCCGCTGCTCGAGCGCGACATGTTCTCCGAGCGCGGCTACACGGCCGCCGAGCTCGAGCGCCTCGGCGAGCAGATGCAGACCGACTGGACGCCGCGCCGTGACACGGTCCCGCCAGGCCTCTCGCTCGCTGGCAACCTCGGCGACAGCGTCGCGACCTCGTTCGGCCGGGCTGGCTGGCTCGCCGCAGCGGGCTACACGAGCGACTGGGATGGCGGCCCGCGCGACGTCCGCATCTACACGGTCGGCTCGGGCGGCCGCATGGAGCCCGCCCACCAGTACCGTTTCGACGACCTCGAGATGCGCGTGACGCTGTCGGGCATCCTGTCGGGCGGGCTCGACGTCGGCGATGACCACAAGCTGCGGCTCACCAGCCTGCTCAACCGCGTGACGACCGACGAGGCCCGCCTCTACGAGGGCTACAACCGCGACGTCACGACCGACATCCGCGTCTCGCGCCTCCAGTGGGTCGAGCAGATGCTCTCGACGAACCAGCTCCGCGGCGACCACCGCCTCGGTGACGCCGTCGACCTCGCCTGGCGCTACACCCTGTCCGCGGCCACGCGCATCGAGCCCGACCGCCGCCAGGCCCGCTACGACCGCGAGCCCGGCACCGACCTCTGGCGCCTCAGCGACCGCCCCGAGGGCAACCGCCGCGTCTTCTCCGGGCTTGTCGACGTGGCCCACGACGTCGGCCTCGACCTCACGTGGCACCTCGTCGGCGCGCCCGCTGTCGCGACCCCCGACGCGCCTGCACCGCCGCCTGCCGACACGCGCGTCGCGCTGAAGACCGGCTTTGCACTCCTTGACAAGGCCCGCGAGGTCGACACGCGCCGCTTCAAGTACGACCAGCAGGGGCCGCTCGCCGCGGACGAGGACCTGCTCTTGTTGACGCCCGAGCAGATCTTCACGCCCGACTACATCGGCGCAGACGGCTTCGTGCTGACCGAGACGACGCTCGAGACCGACAACTACACGGCGGGCCAGCGCATCCTCGGCGGCTACCTGATGGCCGACGTGACGCTCGCCCGCGACCTGACCCTCGTCGGCGGCGTCCGCCTCGAGTCGAGTGAGCAGCGCGTCGGCACCTTCGTCCCCTTCAGCCCCGACGCAGCCACCGTCGAGGCCCGCCTCGCGACCCTCGATCTGTTGCCGTCGCTCGCGGCCTCGTGGGCCTTCCGCGACGACATGTTCCTCCGCTTCGGGGCCGCTCAGACCGTCTCTCGCCCCGACTTCCGCGAGCTCTCGCCCGCGACCTTCAACGACGTGACCGGCGGTCGCCAGTTCTTCGGCAATCCCGATCTCCGCCGCGCGCTCCTGCGCCACGTCGATCTTCGGTGGGAGTGGTTCCCGACCGCGGGCGAGCTCGTGTCGGTTGGCGTCTTCTACAAGCATTTCAGGGACCCCATCGAGATGGTCCTCGTTCCGAGCGCTCAGCTCTCGGTGACCTACGCCAACGCCGCCGCCGCCGAGACCCTCGGCCTCGAGCTCGAGTTCCGGAAGAACCTCGCCTTCCTCGACACGTCGCTGCGCGACCTCTACGTCGCGTCCAACGTGGCCCTCATCGCGTCGTCGGTCGACATCGGCGACGCCGAGACCATCCAGACCAACAAGCAACGCCCCCTGCAAGGGCAGGCCCCCTACGTCCTGAACCTTCAGATCGGCTACGAGAACGCCGACACCGGCGCCAACGCGGCCCTGCTCTACAACGTCTCGGGGCGTCGCATCGACGAGGTCGGGGCCCTCGGGGCGCCTGACACCTACATCGAGGCCTTCCACCAGCTCGACCTCGTCCTCGGCCTGCGTCTGCCCGACCGCTTCGAGCTCAACCTGCGCGCCCAGAACCTGCTCGATCTGCCGCTCGAGACCCGCCAGGGGACCGCCCTCGTCGAGCGCGATCTGCGCGGGCGCGTCTTCTCGCTCGCGGTGGCGCGCAACTTCTGAGCTGCGCGCGACGGGGCTGCCGATGAGACAAGATGTTTCAACGATGAAACCAATTGTTTCAGGCGTGCATCAGAATGTTGCAGCCAGCGCCGTCAGGGCGTGACGAGCCACGGCGCATAGCCCGCGTCGCCCGCGAGGTGGACGCGGTAGAAGGCCGTCATCCAGGTCCGCGCCGCGGCACGCACCGCGGCGGGGTCGTCGCCCCCCTTGCAGGCGAGGCGCAGCAGGGCGGGCAGGGGGTCGGCGAAGTCGTTGTGGCCGCTCGCAGGCGGCACCGCGACAAACGGTGCGCCACTCGCGGCGGTCGCGTAGGCCGCGTAGTTGTCGCTCGCTGGCGCGCAGGCGGGTGACCCCGGGAAGGCGGCCTCTGCGCCGCGGGTCGAGCCGACGAGGCCGAGCGGGATCGCGAGGTCGGCCATCAGCTCGGGCGTGACGCTCGGGTTCTCGGCCGACGGGGTCGAGAATGGGCCGACCGAGTCGACCGGATCGAGGTTGAAGCTCGCGCGGATGCGGTCGTCGCGCGTCGCCGCGAGCAGCGCCACCTTGCCGCCGCGGGAGTGGCCGCCAGCGCCGAGTCGGGTGGGGTCGAAGCGTGGGTCGGCCGCGAGGGACGCGACCATCGTGACGACCGCGTCGGCGAGGGTGCTGTGGGAAATCGCCGAGAAGAGCGAATCGCCAAACGTCGGGACGAGCACCGCGACCCCGTGGGAGGCGAGGTGGCGGGCGTAGCTCGCGAAGGCGCTGCCGTCGAGCTGGAAGCCCGGGGCGAGGACGACGGCTGGCGCGAGCGCGCTCATCGTCGGCACGTAGAGGGCGACGTCGTAGCCCGCCACGTCGAGGTCCTCCTGCGTCCACGGGACGGGTCCTGGCGCGCTCGGGTCGGCCACGGAGCTGGCGTCGGTCGCGGTGGCGTCGCTGGCGGTGTCGTCGGGCGGGGAGACGGCGTCCTCGCCCGCGTCGTCGCTCGTGGTGTCCTCCCTGGCGTCCTCAGGTGGGACGGCGTCGGCAGGGGCTGCATCGTCGGCTGGCGGGGCCGCGTCCTCGACTGGCGGGGCCGCGTCGTCGTGGGCTGCCGTGTCCTCGGTCGCGTCCGGTGTATCCGCCCCGGTCGACGTGCTGTCGTCGGTCACCTGGACCTCGGCCGCGGGCGCTGTCGCCGCCTCGCTGCCGCAGGCCGTGGCGAGCAGGCCGAGCAGCGGCCACATGCGCAGCGACTGGCGGGACTGGCGGGATGGACGACGCAGCATCGGGCGCATGGGTAACCTCGTGAGCCGGAGGGGCAGGACCTCAAGTCTCGCGTCTGGGCGGCCGCGCGTCAACGCGGACTGCAGGGACCGCGAGGGCCGAAGCGCAGGCGGACGCGTCAGGGCCAGCTCACTCTGCGGACCGTTCAGGCGTCGGGCTCGGCCGTGCTCGCGACCCAGGCGAGCTTGCCGTCAAAGACGACGCCGAGCTCGTGGATGGGGTCGCAGCCAGCCTCGCGCAGCTGCGTGGCGTAGGCCTTCTTGCGCATCTGCGCCATCGCTCGGCCAAGCGCCGTCTCGACGGTCTCGCCGCGCCCGAGGACCTTGAACTCCATGACGACGCCGGGGCCCTGTCCCTGCTTCGGCCAGATCATCACGTCCGGTCTGCCGAGCCCGGACTCGGGGTTGCTCTTGACGTGCCAGTCAGGACCGAGGTGCAGCAGCAGGCCGAGGATGAAGGCGTGGTAGACGCTCTCGACGGGCACCGCGGGCGAGCCGGGCACCAGGTCATGGTAGCTCAGCGCGCGGACCATCACCTTGGTCAGCTCGGCCTCGAGCGCCTCCGCGTCGCCCGCGAGCAGCGCGCGCGAGACCGACGCGAGCGGACCGCCGATCGCGACCTCGGCCAGCGAGCCGAGGATTGACAGGAAGGTCGAGGTGAAGGCCTCCATGACCTCCTCGTTGGGGACCTTCAGCGCCGCCTTCCACGCGCCCCGCGACGGGGTCAGCCCGGAGGGCGTCAGGTAACCCGAGTAGCACAGCAGCGGCCACAGCATGCCGTGGTCGGTGTAGAGGTCCTGCAGCGACAGGTTGTCAAAGAGCTGCACCTCCACCGACTCGCCCGCGAGCAGCCTGCGCAGGGCGTCGCCGTTCTCGGCCGCCGTCCGCCGCATCAGGTCGCGCGCGAGGTCGTTGCCGCTCGTGCCGAGCCAGTGGGCCGCGCACGGCTCCTTCGGTTCGTCGAGGCGCGAGATGATGGACCACGGGTTGTAGACCGTCGCGGCCTCCACGCCGCCGAAGCGGTAGCCGTTGTACCAGCGGCGCAGCTCGGGCATCGCGTCTGGCAGCCCCGCCCGGACAGCGAGCGCCTCGACCTCGGACTCGAGGAAGCCGAAGCGCGACGCGCTGCGCGACTGCAGCACCCCGTTGTTCGCGAAGTTGTTGAGGCCGCTGAAGAGGCTCTCCTTCGCGACCCTCAGGATGCCGGTCAGGACGCCCTTCCACAGGTGCGCGTTGTCCTTCAGACCGCCTGACAGCAACGTTCGGAAGAAGTCGACCGCCTTCGTCCAGTAGCCTCCGAGCCAGGCCCGATGCAGCGGGCTGTCGTACTCGTCGATGAGGATGACGACCCGCTGCTTCGTCAGCCCGTGCAGCGCCTCGGAGGCGAGCTTGAGGAAGCCCGACCACCCCTCGGGCGCATCGAGACCCGCCGCAGCGACGCGGGCCTCGAAGCCGGGGTGGAGCGCCGCGAGGCGCCGCCGCTCGTATCGCAGCTCGGCCACGACCTTGGCGTGCATCGTCTCCCAGCTGTCCCCGTCGAGCTGCTTCAGCGACAGCCAGATGACCGGGTAGCGCATGAAATGCTGGCGATAATCGCCCGGCAGCCGCCAGATCTCCGTGTCCGAAAAGACGTCGGTCACGTCCTCGTCGCCCCGCTCGAGGAAGTCCCTCAGCATCAGCATGTTCAGCGTCTTGCCGAAGCGCCGCGGCCGCGTGAACAGCGTCGTCTCCGCCCCGCTGTCGAGGACGTCCGCGATGAACGCTGTCTTGTCGACGAAGGCGTAGCCCTCGCGCCGGATCTTCCGATACTCCGAGACGCCCTTCGGGAACGCACCGCCGTGTTTGCCCAGAACCGCCATGGGCGGGAGCATGCGTCAGCCGCAGCCCCGAGGCAAGGCGCGAGCCCTGGCGACCGCCCGCCACTGTCGACCGCGGCCCGTCGTACTACCGCACCACTGGCCTGCAGAGGCGCAATTCTTTGCGCATGCGGGTGAGGACCTGTCAACCGCTGGCTTGGTGCGATGCATCGCGCCCCGACCGCCGCCCCGCGCTGGAATGTTCGCGCGGCGCGCCTCAGGCCCCGACCGACGGCGCGACCCCGCGGACGACGCCGAACTGCTCGTGGACGCCGACCTTCGCGATGGCCTCGCGCGGGGTCAGCTCGCCACGCAGCAGGGCACGGTACGTCGTCAGGACGCGCGTCGTCTCGGCCTCGGTCTCGCGCACGAGCTCGACGCGGAATCGCAGGACGCCCGCGGCCACGAGCCGCGGGGCGAGCGTCGCCGCGGACTGGGCGCGGGCCTCGAAGACCGTGTTGCGGCAGCCGACGTCAGTGATGACGG
The DNA here is from genome assembly GCA_005788935.1 of Pseudomonadota bacterium. The sequence continues at coordinate 4,825 of SYAK01000062.1, read as the reverse complement.
GGTGGGCGAGCCCGCGCGGATCCACGAGCGACACCGCGTGGCGGTCGCAGGGGCGGCCGCAGCTGCGGTAGTCGCGACCCTCGGAGAGCGTGTGGGCGTAGACGCAGTGCTCGGTGTGGAAGGTCGGGATGTGGTGGTGCAAGACGATGGTCACGAGGTGGGCGGGCAGGGCGCCGAGCAGCGCGAAGAGCTGGGCCTCGTCGAGGTCATGCGACGCGGTCAGCGTGTCGGCGCCGAGCGACAGCAGATGGAGCCCTGTCAGCGCGTTCGTCACGTTCAGCGAGAAGTCGCCATGGACGACCGGGCGCCTCGCCGCGGCGGACCCATCGGAATCGAGGCCCGCGAAGTGGACGAGGCCGCCCCAGTGGCGGACGAGGACCCCATCCGGGGCGAGGCGCGCGACGCGGGCGTCAAAGCCCTCTTCACCTGGCTTCTGCACCCGCGTCGTCGCGACGGTCACCCGCATCCCGGCCTCCCGGGCGCGTGCCACGGCGTTCCCGAGGCCGACCATCTCCATCCAGTCGAGCTCGACCTCGCGGAAGCCAAGGGATATGGCCGCCTCAAGCTGATGCGGCAGGCGGCAGAGCGGGATCGGGTCGAGGGCGCTGACGTCGCTGCGCGCTGGCCATGGCGGCGTAAGCGCCGTCCGCCCGCGGTGGTCGAGCGCGCGCGCCGCGGTGTCGGTGAGCCGCGTCCGGACCACGGGCAGGACGGGGGTCGGATCGAGCGGCGCGGGCGGCGCGTCGAGCTGCGCTTCGAGGTCGGCGACGAGGACCCGGCGCAGGCGCTTGAGCGACGACGGCGAGACGTGCAGCCCGTCAGGTAGTTGCAGGTGCAAATATTGCAACTGAAAACGTGTGCCACCGAACGACCCCAGCTTGTCGGCTAGCTGGGCACGCCCGAGGCCTTCGCCAGTCGCCGTCTGAAGGGTCTCGTCGGTCTCGCCCGAGGTGGCCTCGCCGCGGGCCGACAGCGTGGCCGCGAGCGGTCGTCCGGCCTCGCCTGTGACGGTCAGCGTCACGGGGATTCGCCCAATCACCGGCTGTGCCAGCAGCCGCCGCGTCTCGGACTCGAGCGCCGGGTCCGAGTTCAGCCACACTCGGTGGCCTGGCCTCACGCGGGTCAGGTCCGGGCCCGGCGTCCCGAAGCCGAGGCGCCAGCCGCCTCCGGGTCCGGCGCCAAGCGGCGCAACGTCAAAGATCGGCCCGCCGGCCTCGTGCGGGTCCTCCGGGTTGAAGGCGTCGAATACCACCCCCATGCCGCGCCGCGGCTCGGATGGCGCGACTGGCACCGCGCGAAGCGGCGCTCCGTCGGGACCGAAGACCGCGAAGTCGGGCCCGCGGACGACCTCGACGACCCGAGACCGGGCGTCGACCCGCGCGACGCGACCGAGGAAGGCGCCGCGGTGCTTCGGGTGGCGCCCGTCGACGAGCCGCTGGTGATCGGTGCCAGCGAGGAAACCACCCGAAAAGCCGCGCGAATAGACGCGCTGGGCGGCGCCCAGATCGTCGGCCAGCTGGGCTGTGGCGGCGGGCGTCCCGTGGGTCCCGGCCATCACGTGGTCGAGCCAGCGGGCGACGCTCCTGACGGCGGTCTGGACGTAGGTCGGGCCCTTCAGGCGCCCCTCGATCTTCAGCGTGTGCACGCCGAGCTCGACGAGGGCCGGGATCGACGCGTGGCCGGCCAGATCGTGCGGCGACAGCAGGTAGCGCACCGCGTCGTCGCCGTCACCCACCGGGCGCGTCTGGCCATCGACCTCGAGCTGGTACGGCAGGCGACAGGACTGCGCGCACTGGCCGCGGTTGGCCGACCGCCCGCCCCAGGCCTCGCTCGTCAGGCACTGCCCCGACCACGACATGCACAGCGCGCCGTGGATGAAGACCTCGAGCTCCATGTCGCCGACGCCGCCCGCTTCGGCGTGGTCGCGGAAGGTCCGCAGCTCGGCGACCGACAGCTCGCGCGGCAGCACCACGCGGGTCACGCCGAGACCTTTGGCGAAGCGGGTCCCCTCGACCGACGAGATGGTCATCTGCGTCGAGGCGTGCAGCCCGAGCGCGGGCGTCAGCGCGCGGGCGAGCAGGCAGACGGCGGGATCCTGCACGATCAGCGCATCGACGCCCGCCGCCGCGATGCGCCGCAAGAGGGCCTCCATCACCGGCAGCTCGGGCTCGAAGACGAGGGTGTTGAGCGTCACGTACAGCCGCGCGCCCGCCGCGTGGGCCCGCGCGACGAGGTCGGGCAGCCCGTCCGCGTCGAAGTTCTTCGCCCGCGCCCGAGCGTTGAAGCCGTCGTCGAGACCCAGAAAGACGGCGTCAGCCCCCGCCGCCAAGGCCGCGGCGAAGGCCTCGACGTCACCCGCGGGGGCAAGTATCTCCGGTCGGGTCGGCGTAGCACGTGCGCTCATGTCCGCCACCTGCCAGGCTCCGCCGCGAGAGACAAGCCCCTACGGCGTACAGCGCACGGGCTTACAGTCTCGCTCCTGAGCCCTGCGCGTTCATTCAGGATTTTGGACGCAGTAACCTGTCCCCTCTTCCCTGTACAAGCCATATGGGCACTCGTCGACACACTCCGACCGGTGGGAGTCCGGGTTACTAATCACATCACGAAGGATTGCCCTCTTCACCCCCATCAACCCGTTGTTTTCGGTGCACGCGGCTTCGGACATGCAAGTCCCCTCGCGGTCGCTCGTGGCCCTCATCGAGTCGACCAACCTCACTGAGCCAGACAGGCAGGTCAAGCATTCATCATTCCGACGGCCGATGCAGCTCGCGCAGTTGGTGGACGTCGATCCGGAGTCGGAGTAGCACTGCTCACACGCCCGATAGGAAATGGCATTCCCGCTATCGTAGGCCGAGTATTCCCGATAGCCCTGAGGGCACGAGGTCAGGCAGAGGCCGTCCCAGCCTATGTAGGTCGGGTCGGCCGTATCGCACCTCTCGCAGAAGAATTGGTTACTGTAGCTACCTGGGTAATAGCCACGGGCGCAGTGGTCACCTCGTGTGGTGTCAGGCGCGATGGCAGCCTCTGCCAGGCATTCGTCGTCGGCCCCGTCATTGCCCTTGGTGTCGACGACGCAACTCGGGTCGGTCTCACACTCCGAGGGGGCGGCTCCATCGCCGGTTCGGTAGGGGCTCTTGCTCGCACAGTTGCTACCGCCGCCGCCACTACCGCCGCCACCTTGGCTGTAGCTCGTGCACCCCGGCGTGATGAAGTACGAAGATACCCCGGGCTGGCTCTGACCGCATGGGCTGCCAGTGGGACTGCCAGGAGTTGTCGCAGCGCACGTCGGCTCGCATGCACTGCAGTTCGAGATGCTCGCGCAGTCAAAGCACGGACGCGGGGTGGTCGTCTCCGCACTGAGGTCCCTCAGCGTCCAGTTGCCCTGGCCGCTTTGATTGAACGCGTCGTATTCCAGAAATAGGTTTTGCGGCACCCAGGTCCCGTTGCAACTCAGGCATTTGTCGGGTTGAGGTCCAGCGCAGGCGCGGCTCGAGACGGCGCCTCGGACCGGGTTGGCGCACGTGACGTCACAGTTCTGGCAGGTGAAGCCGTCCGAGTACTGATGCAGCGGACAGGCCTCGCAGGTTCCGTCAGGCTTCAACCAGGAGTGCTGCGGGCACTTCCAGATCGCATAGAGGGTCACCGGAGCGTCGGGACGCGACCCCCAACCAGCGCCGTTCCATGTGGTCGGCGTCGCCATGAACGGGACCTTCCTTTGCCACAAGTTCTGCGGGGACTGCGACCAGCCATCGAAGATGTAACCGGACCGCGAGTGCGGCGCGACGATGGTCGACGACGAGCTAGCGATCTGAACGCCGTCTCCGTCCCAGACATCTGGGTAAAAGTGGTGCCCGCAGAGCTTGGCGGGGAACCGCATGGGACCGTAGGCACAAGCGCCAGCAAACACGCAGTCACCGGCGTCCTGGTTCCAGTCGCAGCCGCTGTCGCAATATTCTTGGGCGCGGCCGAAGCAACCGATATTGTCGTTCGTGTCCCACTGGCAGGCGTCAAAGCTCTCGCAGTTCGCCCGCCCGGAATAGTTCGGACACTCGCCGGAGAAGTCGGGACCGCCCGTGTACCGCAGCCCCGAGTCGTCTCCGCACCCCTCGGCGCTCGGGTGCTTCCCGCCGCCGCGGAAGTCGAAGAAGATCCGCTCGGCTACGTTCGCCCACCGGGCGTAGAGCGGGATCATGTCCTCGCTCACCGCGACATTCGGGTTACCGTACATGGGGACAAACCGGTCCGAGTCTGCGATGCGGTAGCCGCCGTTGGTTTGCGTCCACCAGCCCGCGAAGTGTTGGGTCCCGTTCGTCACCGTGGGCGCCACGGGGAGGCTCTTGACGAGGCTGCCGTCCTCGTTCGGGTTCTTGTCGAAGTCGACACAGACCGGGGCGTGTGCGGAACCGCTCGGGTTGCTGAAGGTGATTTTCGTCATGCCCGACGGACAGATGGCGACACAGACCCCGTTGTGGAGGACGTTCGGCGCTTCGCATGACCCGCCTCCCGAGCCGCCAGACCCGCCACCACCGCCGCCGCCGCCCTGGACGCAGGCGCCAATGGCCGTGTTGAAGACGAGGCCATCCCCGCAGGGGCGGACGCAGAGGCCCTGCCACAGGGTGTGGCTCGAGTCGCAGGCGCGGCAGGCAAGGGGGCCGTCGCACGTGACGCAGCCGTCTTCACACGTCTCGCATGCGTTGCCGCCGCTGCTGAGGTACTCGCCGGCCTCGCAGCCGCTGGCACACTTGTCGCCCGTGCACGGGCCGCAGACGCCATCGACGATGCGAAGCGGGTCCTGGCAGGCCTCACAGCTGATGGTGCTGGGATT
>SYAK01000586.1 GCA_005788935.1 Pseudomonadota bacterium | reverse complement strand
GGCCCGCCTTGGACGCGGAACCTTCGGGCGCGTGCTCCTCGGCCTGCAGCGGCCACGCTTCCGGCTGCGCGCGGCGCTCAAGCTGCTCGATTTCGAACCGCCCGATGCGTGGTCGGAGCGGAAGGTCGCGCAGCAGATCGAGCGCGAAGCCGAGGCCCTCTCGCTGCTCGACAGCCCGAACGTCGTGCGCCTGCTGCAGCACGGCACACATGACGGACAAGCCTTTCTTGCGATGGAGCATGTCGCGGGCGGACGCACGGTCGAGGCGGCCCTCGCGGAGGCTGCGGAGACGGGCCAGAGGCTGCCATCCGAGGCCCTCGGCCGCATCATCGAGCACACCGCCAACGGGCTCGAGGCCGCCCACGCCGAGGGGCTCATCCACCGGGACATCAAGCCCGCCAACCTCATGCTGCAGGCGGTCGTCGACGACCCGTGGTTCGTCAAGATCGTCGACTTCGGCCTCGCGCGCATGATCGCGGGCACAGGCCGCAGCACAGCTGTCGGCGGGACCCTGCAGTACATGGCGCCCGAACAGCTCGACGGCGTCGGACTCGGCCCGCCAACGGACCTCTACGCCCTCGGCGTCGTGGCCTTCGAGCTGATGACGGGGCGCTGTCCCTTCGACGCGCGCACTGACCGCCTCCTCGCGGAGAAGCGGGATCCGGGCTTCGACCCGGTCGCGAGCACCGACCTGGACGCGACCGCGGCCGCCTTCTTCCGAACCGCCCTCCACATCGACCCGGCTCGGCGCTTCCAGCACGCACGCGCGCTCCGCGAGACCTGGCGAGACGTCCTCGCAGGCCGAGCGGGCGGTTGAACCGAGGACCGCACCCCCGAGGCCCCGCCGTGCACGTCGTCACCCATCCGCCCGCGCCAACCCGCCTGCCCATGACCGGGCTGACGGTTCACTGCGTCCCGCTCGGGGTGGACAACCTCGGCTGGCTGCTCGTGACGTCCGACGGCGCGGCCCTCGCGGTCGACGGCCCCTCGGCGAGCCCGTACCTCGACCGGTGCGACGCGCTCGGGGCGCGCCTCGTCGCGGTGCTGAACACCCACGCCCACGGCGACCACATCGGGCTGAACCGCGAGCTCTCGGCCCGCGGGCTGCTCGCCGGGCTGCGGGTCCTCGGGCCAGCGGCCCTCGCACAAGGCATCCCGGGGTTGACGGAGCCGCTCGCCGACGGCGACCGTTTCACCCTGGGTGACGACACCTTCGAAGCCATCGCGACCCCAGGCCACGTCGACGGCCACATGGCGTTCCGGGTCGGGGACGCCCTCTTCACGGGGGACGCCCTCTTCACGGGCGGTTGCGGGCGAATGTTCGACGGCCCCGCAGACATCATGCAGGCAAGCCTCGCGCGTCTTCGCGGCCTCCCAGACGCGACGCGCGTCTTCTGTGCCCACGAATACACGCGTGACAACCTCGCCTTTGCGGCGACCCTCGAGCCCGACAACGCCGCCCTCGCGGTGCGCATCACCGAGACGCGCGCGCTGCGCGAGGCAGGACACCCAGCTGTCCCGTCGACGCTGGGCCTCGAGCGGGCGACGAACCCGTTCTTGCGGTGGGACAGCATCGAGCTGCGCGCGTCACTGACACGAGCAATGCCTGACGCCCTCCTCGACACCGACGTGGCCATCTTCGCCGCCACCCGCGGCCTGAAGGACCGCTGGCGGCCGGCCTCGAATCCTTGACACGGTGTCAGGTTTCCCGCGCACGCCCTCGCTTGAGCTGTCAGAGCGCCCCGAGGAGCCGCACCTCGCCTGCCCCGACCGTGAGGCTCGCCCGACCCGCGCGCACCTCGACCCGGCCGCCTGTGCCCGCGAACGGGGCGACACGGCCAGCCAGGCGGCCATCGCGCCCAAGCCCGTCGAAGTCGACCCCGTCGAGCCCGGTCTCGGGCGGGAACGTCAGCGCCACGGTCCGTGGCCCGCCGCGGTTGAGCACGACGAGGACCGCACGCGCACCCCGGTCATCCGACCCAGGTCGAGAGCGCCAGCGCAGCTGCACGTAGAGGTCGTCGTCGATCCACAGCTCGCGGCGGGCCCCCTGCGACAGGACGGGCGAGGTCTGTCGCAGCTGGCCGAGCGCCTCGACCCGTCCCTGCAGCAGGCGCTGAGCGGCGGTCAGGGTGGCCGGACGCATGCGCCGGTTGTCGGGGTCACCGCTGCCCGCGACGCCGAGCTCATCGCCCGCGTAGAGCAGCGGGACGCCAGGGAGGGTCAGCGTGAAGGCGAGCGCCAGCGTCAGACGATCGACGAGCGCGCCTTGTTCTGACGAAACGTCAGAGAATCCGGCTGCGAGCGGGTCGGGCGTGCCTCCGAACGGCCCGCGGTCGAGGCCTGCGACCTCGGTGGCGAGGCGGACGACGTCGTGGTTGCCCGCGAACGGGCTCATCGCCGCGCGCGCCTCGCCAAAGGCCGCCTCGCTTGCGGCCACGGCCGCCTCGAGCCCGCGGAAGGAGCCACCGCGTGCGAAGGCCTCGCGGATAGCCCAGTAGAGCGGGAAGTCGAACTGCCCGTCGAGCCCGCCTCGCCCAAGGGTCTCGGCGATCTCGGGGCGGCCATCGGCCCCCGTGAAGGTCTCGCCGATCACGAGCAGCGGCGCGTGGCGATCATCAAGCCGCGCGCGGTCGGCGAGGTGGGCGCGCAGGTTCGTGACCGCGGCGCGCTCGAGGTGCTTGACTGCGTCGACCCGCAAGCCGTCGAGATCATGATCGATGACGAAGGCCACGACGTCATCGAGCAGCGCGGTGAGGCCGGCGTGGTCACGGTGATCGAGGTCGGGCAGCCACGGGCTGAACTGGCAGTCCCGGGCGCGGGCGTCCCAGTCGCAGCCCGCCTCGCCGCAGACGCAGGTGCGCCGGCAGAAGCCATCATGCGTGTCACAATACGGATGATCTTCATGAACATGATTCAAGACGACGTCGACGACGATCCGCAGGCCGCGGGCGTGGGCGGCTGTCACGAGCGCGTCGAGGGCCGCCTCGGGGGACGGAGCCGAGGCCTCCGCGAGGCGCGGATCGACCGCTCGCGGGTCGACCGGCCAATATCCGTGGTAGGCCGTCAGGCGGTGCCCCTCGCGGCTTGGCCAGGGGCCCGTGGCGTTGGCCTGCACGGGCGCGAGCCAGAGCGCCCCGACGCCGAGCCGCGCGAAGGTGCCGTCCTCGATGTGTCGGCGCAGACCAAGGAAGTCGCCGCCGAGGTGGTTCGCGATGGGCAGGACGCCAGGTTCGGTGGCCGCGCGCCCGTCCGAGTCGGCGAAGCGATCCACCATCGCCATGTAGAGCAGGCCGGCGTCCCAACGGAAGGGGGTGGCCGCGATCCAGACGGGTACGAAGAGGTGCCCCGCGCGCCCGGCCGCGTCCTCGACCTGCGCGCGCAGGCTGTGCTTGCCGAGCGGCGCCTCGACAGCGAAGGCCGCGCACGTCCGAGTCGTCCCGCCCGCCGGGTCCGCGACCGGCGTCAGCGCCGGCGTCTGGTCGCCGACCGCGAGCGTGAGGGTGGCTGCGGCGAGCGGCGCGTCCCCTCGGCGTGCGCAGAGGGTGCCGGCGAGACCGCCAAGCGGCGAGCCCCCAAGGGGGGGTGTGACGCGCAGGTCGACGACCTCCAGGCCCGGAGCGGCGCAGTCGGCGACGCGCAAGCTTCGGTATTCGATGCCGTCCTCCCACTGCGTCAGCACCGCCTCGGGCCCCGACCCGCCAGCTGGCGTCTCGCGCGGCGGCGGAGCGGCCTCGACGCGCCCATCGACGACGAGGCGCAGCGGGTGGGCGCCTGGCGGCAGGAACAGCGTCGCGGCGAAGGCCTCGGGCCCCAGCTCGGGTGCGTGCGCGAGCGGCGTCGCTGTCTCGCTGAAGCGGTTCCATGACCCGGCCACCGTCACCGCGCGCGCCCCGACTGGCGCGTTGACCGCGAACGTCACCGGGCAGGTCCCGGGCCCCGGTTCGAGCCCAGCGGCTGCGTCCGCGTCGCGCACGTCGGCCGACGGCGCCACGACGACGTCCGTCGGATCGATGAGCGGCGGGTTGCAGGCGGTGAGCGCCCACGCGAGCGACGTGAGACCGCGGCCCCTCACAGTGAGCCCCGGGTGGCCCGACGCTGGGTCAGCACGGTGGTCACGACGCCAGCGACGAGGGCCAGCAGGACGGCGAGGAAGCCGGCGACTCCGAGAAAGATCCCGCGATAGCCGCGCTCCACGAGCTGTCCCGCCGGCAGGCCGTAGCCAAGCCCTGGCGCCGCGATCGCGAGGACCGTCGACGCCACGAGGAGGACCACCCAGAGCCCGAGCGTCGGCAAGCTCCCAGCCCACGCAGAACGCCCCGTCTCGACGGCTCGCCGGGCACCGCGCCAGACGAAGAACCAGCCGCCGAGGAACACCACGCACCCAAGCCCGAGCGCCAGGTGCTCCGCGGTCTCGCCGATCCCGCCCCAGGGTGCATGGAGCGCCATCGCAAATGGCACCGCGGCGCCCCCGTCGCGGCGCAGGACCCCGCCGAAGATGGCGCCTGGCCCTGACGCGGCCTGCGGGGCGAGTGGAATCGAGGCGCGCATCACCCAGGCCTCCGGGACGCGGACGCGGACCTCGACCGGCGCTGGCGCCGCACCGAGCACCCAGACGAGCTGATGGATGAGCGCTGGCCCCGTTCGGCGGTCGCGCTGCGGCTCGAACCCGAGGGTCCGGACGACCGTGTGCTCGCCAGGCGAGAGCGTCAGCCCGACGGCCCGGAAGGCCGCCTCGCGCATCGGGCGGTAGGGCGCCTCTGGCACGCCACCGATCGCTGGCACGGTCGGCTGCGACGGCCAATCCGCTGGGACGGGCCCGAGCTCGGGCGGCCCGACCGCGACCGCGACCCCGTCCACGGTCACCCTGTTGGTCCCCGCACCCACGAGGTCGAGCGGGACGACCTGTGGCGTGGAGACCCGAAGCACCCACGTCACCCGCGCCTGCGCTGGTTCATGGCGCGTCACGAGCGGCCTGAGGTCGAGGTCGAGCGCCTGCGACACGACCGTCACCCCGTCCGGAAAGACCGGGTCGCCGACGACGTCACCCGGAAGGACGGGCGGCGGGGCGTTGGCGTGCGCGGGCCTCGCCATCAGCAGCGCCAGCGCGGTCAGCAGTCGATGCGGCATGGGATCCCCCCGACGTCGGAGGCGCATCGTCCCATGACCGGCCTGAGCCCGCAACCCGGCTCGCCGCTGGCGCCCCCGCCGGCGGTCAGGGTCACGGTGCGATCACCGGCTCTGGGAGCATCGACGCGCGGCGCTGTCATGGGCCCGCGCCACCAGGGCCATCACGGCCACGGGCGCGCGATGAAGAAGCCGTCCTGGCCGAGCCCCTGGTAAAGCGGCATCACCATCAGGCCGTCGCAGGGCGCGAGGATCGGCCCGCGGTGGTCGTCGGCGACGTGCTCTCCCGCCCGGATCGGCATCAGGTTGGCGTAGCCCGCCCGCATCGCGAAACCGTCGCCCGCCGTCAGCCCGTGGCGGTGCACGATGTCGAGCAGGTCGGAGGCGGGGCTCGGGGCCGGCAAGCGCGGCGCCGCGCCGTCGAAGGTCGGGCCGAGGTCGAGGGCCGCGAGGATGGCGAGGACCGCTCCGGCCAGGACCTCGGCGGCGCGCGGGTCGGCGTGCTGCCCGCCCTCGATCGCGAGCACCGGGGCGCCATCGAGCGCCCCGAGCTCGACCATCGTCCCGCGCAGGTGGCGCTCGAGCCCGAGCAGCGTCGCGAGCCCCGAGGAACGCCCGAGCTCGCGCGAGACCGGGTCGGGCCCCGCCATCGCGAAGGGCGTCCCGGGCCCCGAAAACGTGTGAAGATCCAACAGGACGCGTTCCCCGCAACGGAGACCGTCCCAGACCGCGAGCAGCGCCCGCTGCTCGACGAGCTCGGCGGTCTCGAGAAGCCCCGCCACCTGCCCGTCCCGAAGGGCTGTCACGCGCTCCGCCCGGAAGGTCCGGTTGAGATCCTCGTCGACGAAGCGCCGACCCGCCGCGAGGCCAGCCGCGTTGCCGAGGAGCGCGATGAGGCGCCCACGCGCGAGCCCGAGGCTCCGACCGAGCCGCGCGCACACCGCCAGCCCCGCCGGCTCGTTGCCGTGCGTCCCACCGACCACGACCACGGTCGGGCCCTCGGCGCCACCCCGGACGTCCGCCACGATCCGGTCCGCGCCCGCCATCAGTGCAGCACCCGCGCGCGCTGACTCATCTGCATGCGCCGCACCTCGGCCGCCTGCCCCTCGCGGGACTCCGGAAAGGTCTTCGCGAGGCTGCGATACATCTCGCGCGCCTCACCCCAGACCCCGAGCTCTTCGGTCAGGACCGCGACCTCGAGCTGCAACGACGGATCGTTTGGCCGCAGCCCCGCGAGCATCCGCAGCGCGCGGTATCGCCCGAACAGGTCATGCGCCCGCAGACTCGCGTGGATGAGGTTGCGCAACACCCGCTCGGCGATCTCGCGCGTCCCGACGACCTGCAGCCAGTTCGACTCCATGCGGCGCCCAGGCATCACACGCTCGGCGAGGCGGCGGACGTCCGCGTCGTCCAGCGCCCGCCCGTCGTTGAAGGCGTCGACCAGCCGGCCCTCGACCTGGATCAAGAAATGCCCTGGAAACCCGACACCTTGAACATCGATGCCAGCGGTCCGCCCGACGAGCATCCAGACCGCGCTCACGAGGATGGGCTGCCCACGGCGCCGCTCGAGGACGAGCGAGAGCTTGCTGTTGGCGGCCGCGAAGTAGTCATCCTCGGCCCCGCGCAGGCCGAACTCGCCGCAGACGACCGCATGCAGCAGCTCGAGTCGCTCGGCGTCGAGGTCGTCGACCTCATCGACCTCGGGGAGGTTCGAGAGGACGCGCGTCGAGAGCCGCGCGATGGTCGTCGCGACCTCGAGCCCCAGGACGGGCGAGGCCCCCTCGATGGCGAGCAGCGCGGAGAGGCGGTCATCGTCCTCGACAGCGCGCCGCCGGACCTCGACGGAGGCCGTGTCCGCGGGCGACCACCATTCGGGGATGGAGGCTGACACGGGGGCGTTGGCCTTCCGCGCGGGGGCGCGCGACATCTGGACAGGGCTGGATGAATGGTTCGTTGGCAGGATGGGACGCGTGCACGCACGCGGTTGCGCTCAACGCGCATGGAGGCGCGCGAGCTGCTCGGCGTAGCGGGCGAGGACCGCGCGGCGCCGAACCTTGAGCGATGGCGTCAGCAGGCCGTTGTCGGTCGTGAAGTCCTCGGCCACGACGATGAAGCGCTCGGGCCGCTCGAAGCCCTTGAAGTCACGGCCAAGTCGGCCGATCTCCTCGCGCAGCAGCTCGGCGACCTCGGGGCGGCGCGCGAGCTCGCTGCTCGTCCGCGTCTCGACGCCCGCGGTCTTCGCCCACGGCTTCAGCGCGTCGAAGTCGGGCACGATGACCGCGACGTTGGACGGACGGTTCGTCCCGTCGATGACGATCTGCGCGATGTAGGGGGACAGACGCAGCTGTTCCTCGAGCGGCGCAGGGGATACGAACTTCCCGTTCTCGAGCTTGTACTGCTCTTTCAGTCGACCTGTCACGTAAAGGAATCCGTCCGCGTCGAAGCGCCCGAGGTCGCCTGTCCTGAAGCCACCGTCTGGCGTCAGGGCGGACGCGGTCTCGGCCTGCAGGCGGTGGTAACCCTGCATGACATTGGGCCCGTAAATGACGATTTCACCCTCGCCAGGCGGGGCGTCCTCGACAGGCGCGAGCGTCACGCGGACCCCGGGGAGGGGCTTGCCGACCGAGCCGATGCGGCGCGCGGCCGGCGTGTTGCAGGTCGCGATGGGGGCGGTCTCGGTGAGGCCGTACCCCTCGTAGACGGGGACCCCGAGGGTGTCGATGAACGACGCGACCTCGGGGGCGAGCGCGGCACCGCCCGAGAAGGCCCAGCGCAGCCGCCCGCCGAAGCGCTCGCGGATGCGGGAGGCGACGAGGCGGTCGAGCATCACGTGCTGCGCCTCGACGAGCAGGCTCGAGCGCCCCTCGGCGGCCAGCGCCCGCCGCTCGCGCCCCACCGAGACCATGCGGTTGAAGAGCTCGAGCTGCAGCCCGCCCGCGTCGCGCATGTTCTTGTGCACCCCCTCGTGGATGCGGTTGAAGATGCGCGGGACCGAGAAGAGCAGCGTCGGGCGGATCTCGGCGAGGTTCGCGAGGATCGTCGCGACCGACTCGGCGAGCGCCATCGAGGCGCCGTAGGACAGCAGGGCGTGCAGCTCGACGGTCTGGCCGAAGCTGTGGGCCCACGGCAGGAACGACAGCGAGACGTCGCCCGCACCCATCGGGAAGATCTCGTGGATGGCGTTGATGTTGCTGGTGATGTTCCCGTGCGTCAGGAGCACGCCCTTCGGATCGCCCGTCGTCCCCGAGGTGTAGAGGAACCCGCACAGCTCGTGCGAGCCAGGCTGGATCGCTGGCACCGGGCGGGCCTCCCCGAGCTTCACGAGCCCGCGGAAGGTCGTCGACTCGGGCGCGGACACGGGGCCACTCAGGTTCACGACGTGGGCGAGCGCCGGGATCGACGCGATGAACGGCCGCGTCCTCGCCTCGATGTCGCCGTTCGCGACGAGCAGGACCTTCGCCTCGCAGTCGCGCAGGATGAACTCCCACTCGCGCGCCAGCTGCGCCTCGTACATCGGCACGAACTGCGCCCCGAGGCCGTAGGTCGCGTAGGCCGCGATGGCCCACTCGGGGCTGTTGTCCGCGATGATGGCGACCCGGTCGCCGCGCCCCACGCCGAGACCCGCGAGCCCCGCCCGGAAGGCGTCGACGCGGGCCGCGACCTCACCATAGGTCATCCACTGCCACGCCCCGCTGCGCTTGACGCCGAAGAGGGGACGCGCCGCGTGGCGGGCGGTCGCCTTCTGAAACATGTCGACGAGGTTCTGGAAGGTCTCCATGGGGTCGGGGGGCTCCTCGTCAAGGATGGGCGGCGGGGGCTGGCGGGGTCGCTGGGGCCGCGGATGGCAGCGCGAGCGAATCGATGGCCATGAGTGGCCCGGGACAGGTGTTCTCGTGGCAGGCGCGGCAGGTCCCGAGGGCTGCGGCGTAACGTTCCTTCACAGGAGTCGCCGACGCTCCGTCGTGCAGCGTGTCGAGAGCCTGCAGGTAGTTGACCGAGAAGGCGTCGAAGGCCGCGTTGCGGTCCGAGGCGGTCGTCGGCCACGAACAGCGGATCCGGTGGTGATCCGGAGGCTTCGGTGGCAGGGCCTGGCCCTCGACGATCGCCGCCCGGACCGCCGCGAGGTGATCCTGCATCGCACGCATCCGCCACGCGAGCTCGGTGTGGCCGTTCGGGTTGCGCTCCGACGGGATGAGGTGCCCCGGGCTGCCCGGCACACCAGCCTCGAGCGGCGTCTCCCAGGTGCAACCGCCAGCCCTCGACGGAGCGTCCGGCGTCACGGGCCCGGAACCGGCCTGCGCGTTCACAGCCAGCGCGGCGTCAGGCGGCGCGGCGGGCGGCGGACTGCAGGCGGCGAGCAGGCTCGCGACGAGGCTTGGCAACAGGGCACGGGACATCGGCGGCTCCTTCGACCGGGCCCGACACGATAGCAGAGACCGCCCCAGCCCGCGAGGGTCATCCGTCCCGCGGCGTTCCGCGGCCAGGGGGTCCCAAGGTCCTGGCAAGCCCCGCCAGGCCATGGCAAGCCATGGCAGACCAGTGGCGCGAATCGCCAGCCTTTGCTAGAAGCGTCGCCATGGACAACGCCGCCCTGCCGTATAAGGTCGTCTCGCTGACCCCCGCCGTCTTCCACCTGCCCGACGCGGTCAACGCCGTCTCGCGCAGTTACGGCGAGAACCCCATCGTCCCGCGCGGACCCCGCTTCGGTCCCGTCCTGAAGCGCGTCCTGACGGGCATCCCTGCCGCGCTCGGCGCGCCCAACCACGAGGCCATCCTCCTGACGGGCACCGGCTCGACCGCGATGGCGGCCGTGCTCGGCTCGTGCCTCCGGAAGGACGAGCGCCTGCTCGTCATCCGCAACGGCGCCTACGGTGACCGCATCCTCGAGTTCGCGAAGACCCTTGGCCAGCCCGTCGTCGACATGGAGCTCCCCTATGGCCACCGCCCCGACCTCGCCGAGATCGAGGCGCGCGTGGCGGAGTTCGACGCGATCGCCGTCGTCCATGGCGGGACGAGCACCTGCACGCTGAACCCGGTCGCCGAAATCGGCGCTATCGCCCGCCGCCATGGCAAGAAGTTGCTGATGGACGGCATCAGCACACTGTTCGTCGAGCCGATCGACCTCGACGCGTGGAACGTCGCGGCCGTCATGGGGTCCTGCAACAAGGGGCTGCACTCCCACCCGAACATGACCTGCGCCCTCGTCCGGCGCGACCTGCTCTCCGAGATGGCGACCCTGCCGCCGCGCGCCCCGAACCTCGAGCTCTACAAGACCTGGAAATCGCAGCAGGGCGGCGCCCACCCGTACACGATCGACGCGATGAGCGTCCTCCAGATCGCAGCCGCCCTCGACGCGCTCGAGGCCGAGGGCGGCGTCGCCGGGCGCCACGCCATCTACCAGGCCCGCTGCGACCTCCTGCGCGCGGGCTACGAGGCGCTCGGCCTGCGGATCGCCCGCTATGACGGACAGCCGCTGCAGGGGATCGGCACGATGCTCGCCATCCCGCCGGGCGTCAGCTACCAGACGCTCGCCGACACGCTCGCCACGACGCCAGTCGACGGCATGGTCTTCGAGATCTACTCGGCGCAGGGCAAGCTGTCGGCCGAGTACCTGCGCATCTTCCACATGGGCGAGTACCCGCTGCACGCCTACGAGGTCTTCCTGAAGGCGCTCGCCCAGGCCCTCGGGCGCTGAGCCTCGATGTCTGACGGACCGTCAGACGACCCGGAAAACCCGCAAACTCAGGACGTTCACGATGCCCGCCGCCGGCCTCCTCGCCCTCCTCGACGACCTCGCGTCGCTGCTCGACGACGTGGCAGTCATGTCCAAGCTCGCGACCAAGAAGACGATGGCCATCGCGGGCGACGACCTCGCTGTCGGGGCCGAGTCCCTCGTCGGCATCGACCCGAAGCGTGAGCTGCCGATCGTCTGGGCGGTGACGAAGGGCTCGCTGCTGAACAAGGCCTGGCTCGTGCCAGTCGCCCTCGGGCTGTCGTATTTCGCGCCATGGCTGCTGACGCCGCTGCTCATGACCGGCGGGGCCTTCCTGTGTTACGAGGGTGTGCACAAGTTCTCGGAAAAACTCGGCCTCGGCCACCACGACCGCGGCGACAAGCCCGCCGACGCGCCGAAGGACCCGCAGCAGCTCGAGCGCGAGCGCGTGAAGGGCGCCATCCGCACCGACCTCATCCTGTCGGCCGAAATCGTCGTCATCGCGCTCAACGCCCTCGCGGAGTTCGAGTTCGCGCGGCGCACCGTGGCCCTCGTCATCGTCGCCTTCGGCCTGACCTTCGCCATCTACGGGCTCATCGCGGCCATCGTGAAGGCCGACGACGTCGGGCTCCACCTCGTGCAGCGGGGCGGCGCGGGCGCGCGCGTCGGGCGCGGCATCCTCATCGCGATGCCGCCCCTCATGAAGCTCATCGGCGTCGTCGGCACCCTCGCGATGCTCCTCGTCGGCGGCGGCATCGTCGAGCACGGCCTCCCGCCGCTCGAGCACGCCATCCACGGCGTCGTTGACGGGATAGCCTCCCCCGATTCGTGGCTCCACGAGCTGCTCAAGACGGTCTCCGTCCTGCTCGTCGGGCTCGTGACCGGCCTCGTGGCGCTCGCGCTGACCGCCCTCCTCGGACCTCTCGTGCGCCGCCTCCGCAAGGCACCGGCGGCCTGAACCGGCGACTGGGGCCTTGTCTCGCGGGCTGCGGTGCTTATGCGAGCCCCCTATGGCGCTCTCATCGCACCGTCGCGGCCTCTGGCTCGCCCTCGTCCTGACGCTCGCCGCCTGCGAGATGCCCCCGGCCGACGTCCTCGACGGTCCCCGGATCCTCGCCATCCGGACGGAACCGACGGGCTTCGTGCCGGGCGAGCCGGTGACCGTCGCGGCCCTGACCTGGGCCATTGAGGGCGACGTCACCTGGTCGGCCTGCCCCGTCGCGTGGGCGCCGGCAGACCCGGTCCGCTGCCCGGCAGGCCCCGCGTTGCCGCTCGGGACGGGCAACCCGCTGACCTTCACACCGCCGCCCGAGACGCCAGGCACCGGCTGGTGGCTGCTCGCGGAAGGTGGGGACGCCATCCCGGCCGGGCGCCGCCTCGACCCCGAGCCCGACGGTGAGGCGACCCTCGTCAACCCGCCCGACTTCGATCTGATCACCGCGCCAGGCGCCCCCGAGGCGCCTGAGACGTTGACGCTGACGCCCGCCTTCGACGCGGTCGCGCCCCCGCTCGACCCCGCGCGCATCGTCATCAGCTGGTACGTGACAGCTGGCACCCTCGAGCCCGCCCGCACCGTCGGACTCGACCCAGCGACCTTCACGTGGCCCGAGGACGGCACGCGCCCGCGCGTCGCCGTCATCGCGGTGGCCCGCGACCTCGACGGCGGCACGACCTGGTCCTCGACGGTCCTCGAGGTGACGCCATGAGCCCGCTGTTTCCAGCGCTGCTCGCAGCGCTGACGCTCGGCGCGAGCCCGAAACCCGGACCCGCCGAGCCAGTCGTCGTGCCGCCGTCCCTCGAGGCGCCTCCGACCTTCCCGAGCGCGCTGCCCGCACGGCGTGACGTATCCCACCTCGTCGTGGTCGAGCTGACCGTCGGGGTGGACGGGCGCGCGAGCGACCTCAAGGTGGTCTCGGCGCCAACCGCGGCGCTCGGCCAGCTCGCGCTCGCGCTGCTCGCGGACGCTCGCTTCAAGCCTGCGACCCAGGATGGCGCGCCAGTCGCCGTCCGGCTGACGACGCCGATCGCCTTCCCACGGGCGGCCCCGCCACTCGCCGCGGTCGGTCGGCGCGCGGCCGAAGACGTGCCGAAGGTCGCGGAGGCCATCCGCGGGCGCGTGTTCGAGCGGGGGACGCGGCGCCCGGTGGCAGGGCTGCCGGTGACAGCTGTCCGGAGCGACGTGCCCGAGGGCGTCACGGCGGCGCCCGTCGAGACGCTGAGCGACGCGGAGGGCCGCTTCAGCTTCGACGACCTGCCGCGTGGGCGTTACACGGTCGAGGTGCCGTTCCGGTCCGAAGGGTCCGCGAAGTCACGGGCGCTCGTGCGGGCGAATGGCCCGGCCGACGTGACGCTGCGCATCACGCCAGGATCTCTTGACAGCTATGTGACCCGGGTCGTTGACGACCGCGAGCGACTGCAGGACGCCGCGCGGATCCAGATCTCGGCCGAGCGGGCGCGCGAGGTGCCGGGCGCGGCGGGCGACCCGCTGAAGGTGCTCGAGTCGCTGCCTGGCGTCGCGCGTCCAGCGTCGGCCGGTCCCGGGGCTGGCCAGCTCATCGTGCGCGGCTCGGCGCCCGAGGACACGCGCTTCTTCCTCGACGGGCTGCCGATCCTCCAGCTCTTCCACTTCGGCAGCATCTACTCGGTGCTGCAGGACCAATGGGTCGAGGACATCGACTACCGGCCAGGCGGCTACTCCACCCGCTACGGCAACGCCACCGCGGGCATCGTCAACGTGACGCTGCGCGACATGGCGCGCGACGGGGTGCACGGGCACGGGGACGCCAACATCTACCACCTCGCAGGGCTCGTGACGGGACCGGCGGGCAAGGACTGGACGGTCGGCGCGGCGGCGCGGCGGAGCTGGGTCGACGCCATCCTGGCGGGCATCGGCGGCGAAGACGGCGGCTTCCGCTTCTCGAGCGCCCCGCGCTACTACGACTACCAGGCCCGGGCCGACTTCGCGCCCGAGCGCGGCCCGCGGATGCGGCTGCTGGTCTTCGGTTCGGACGACTCGCTGGTGGTCTTCGGCGGGTCGCCGGGCGGCAACGACCCCAACGCCAGCAACTTCGCGCTATCGCGCTCATTTCACCAGGTCCAGGGGACGCTCGAGCACGCGCTGTCGAACGAGGTGACCGTCACGGCGGGGCTCGCGACGAGCTACCAGCAGCTGCGGGTCTCCCCCGGTTCTAACGACCTGCGCATCACGTTCGACCCGCTCATTCTCCAGGGCGACGTCAGCTGGCGCCCGTCGAGCCGGTTCAACCTGCGCTCGGGGCTCTACAGCGAAGTGACGCGCTTCAAGGTGGACGTGCGTCTGCCGCTGCCGCGCAAGGAGGGCGAGGTACAGCTGCCCTCCGAGGTCCAGCAGATCATCCAGGCGCGTGAGGAGGGCTTCTCGGGGCGCGTGGACGCGTGGTCCGAGGCCACCTGGCAGGCCACCCCCGAGGTCGGCCTGCTCGCGGGTGCGCGGCTCCAGACCTGGCACGGGAACTTCGACGACGCGGCCCTCGACGCGCGCGTCGCGGCCAACTGGGCGGTCGTGCCGTCGCTGCGCCTCGGCCTCGCGGCCGGTCTGAACCACCAGGCCCCAGCCCCGGACGAGAGCGCGAGGTCGACCGGCAACACCGAGCTCTCACCCGAGCGCGCGGCCTACCTGAACCTGAGCGTCAGCCAGCGCGTCGGGTCGCTGCTCTCGGTCGAGCTGCAGGGCTTCGCGAAGCACCTCGACCAGCTCGTCGTCCGCACCGACACGCTCGGAGGGCGACCTTACGACAACGCGGGCGAGGGCAGCGTCCTCGGTGGCGAGGCGCTCGTCCGGCTGCAGCACCCGGTCGTCGACGGCTGGCTCTCCTACACGCTGTCGCGCTCGCGCCGTGTCGACCGCCCGGGGCAGGCCGAGCGCTTCTTCTCGTTCGACCAGACCCACGTGCTCGCCCTCGTCACGGGCGTCCAGCTCGGCGCGGGGTGGCGGGCTGGCGCGCGCGTGCGTTACGCGACCGGCAACCCCTTCACCCCGCTCGAGCCGGCCTGGTACGACGCGGGCGCCGACGTCTGGGTGCCACGGCCGGGTGCGCCACTCCTGTCGGAGCGCGTCGCAGGCTTCTTCCAGCTCGACCTGCGCATCGCGAAGACCTGGATCTTCGACCGCTGGCGCCTCGAGACCTACCTCGAGCTGAACAACGCCACGAACCGCGCCAACATCGAGGCCGTCCAGTACAGCGATGATTTCCGTCGCCGTACGGACATCACGAGCCTCCCGCTGACGCCCGCGATCGGCCTCCGCGGCGCCTTCTGAGCGCTGCGCGGCCGGGCTGGCGACTGGATTCTTCGACGATTCTGCGGTAACGTGCCGCCATGCAGCGCGTCCTACAGACGGCCGGCCAAGCGGCTGAGCGCAGGTCGCTGGACACGCGGCCCGTGTCGGCGCATGCACGATGGCGCGTGTCACCGGCCATGGCTTGCGTCGCGTGGGCCGCTCTGCTTACGGGCTGCCTCGAGCCGCCGCGCTCGGGCGCCTTCGAGGAGGGCCCACGCACCCCCGCCCGCCCGCCCGCCCCCGCCTCCCTGACCATCACCGCCGCCGAGTTGCCCGCGGAACAGCTGCGCCTCGGGCTCGCCCCCATCGTGGCGCCAGCCGACATGGTGGCGCAGCATCGAAACCTCGCGGTGTGGCTCGAGGAGGCCCTCGGCGTCCCGGTCGTGCTCGTGGTCGCCGACTCCTACCTCGACCTCATCGACCGACTCCTCACCCACACCGTCGACCTCGCCATCCTTCCGCCCGCCACCTTCGCCCTCGCGCGCGACCGCTCGCCCGCCATCCGGCTGCTGGCGTCGCAGATCGCGGGGGGCGCCACGTCCTACTCGTCCTACATCATCGTGCGCCGCGACGCGCCGTTCGAGGGCCTGCAGGACCTGCGCGGCAAGCGCGTCAGCCTCGTCGACGAAGCCTCGGCCTCCGGCTTCATCCTGCCATGGGCGACGTTCCTCGACCACGGGCTCGACCCGCGCCGCGACTTCGCGAGCGTGCGCTTCGCGGGGAACCACGCCTCGGCCATCGCGGACGTGCTCGCGGGGCGCGCAGACGCCGCCGCGACCTACTCCGGGATGCTCGACTACACCCGCCGCACGGCTGGCGCGACCGCCGAGGCCGCCGACCTGCGCATCCTGCACAAGGCTGGCCGCATCCCCTACGACGCCCTCTGTGCCGCCCCTGGTCTCTCGGCGCACCTCGACGCGCGCATCACGGCCGCCTTCATGGCCATGGACACGCGATCCGCCCGGGGACGCCACATCTACGCCGGGACGAGCAACCACGTCAGCGGCTGGGCGCCGCCCTCCGAGCAGCACTACGACGGCATCCGGGCCACGATGGCGCGGGTCGCCGCGCACCGCGGGCAGACGGATGGAGTCTCCGATGCCGCCCGCTGAGGCCCACCCGGACCCCCGGCCGACCGCGGCGCAGCAGCCCGCCATCGGGCTCTCCGGGCGCATCGCGTTGCTGGCGACCATTCTGATCCTGATGGTCCTCGCGATTATCGCGGTCATCGCCGAGGGGCTGCTCGTCGCCCGCCTCCACCGCGAACAACGCTCACGCTCGCTCGCGCTGCTCGAGAGCCTCTCGGTGACCTGCGCCTTCGACGTCGCCTCGGGCGCGGTCGAGCGCCTCGATGACGCGCTGACCGAGCTCGCGCGCAAGGGTCGCGAGCATCTCGACGTGCTGTCGGTCGCGCTGCTCGACGCGGGCGGCGAGGCCCTCGCGCACTCGGGGACTGGCACGCTGCGCGAGGCCATCGTCGGCGACGGCTTCGGCGATCCGGAGGAGGTGGTGGCGTTCGCTCGCGGGGCCGCGACCGCCGAGACCTCTGTCTGGCGCTACGTCGACCGCCCCGCCGCGCCACGCGCCCTCGCGGTCTCGATGCCGGTCGTGAGCGGCCTGCGCTGGGGGACGCTCGTCGCGGTCTTCGACACCGAGGCCGTGACAGCCCGCATCCGGGAGGCGCGCGTCATCATCATCGGCGCGTCGGTGGCCGTCGCGCTGACGCTGGTGCTGGCGCTTCACGGCGGGCTTCTGCTGCTCGTCGTGCGGCCCCTGAGACGCCTCCGCGAGGCGGTGCGGCGCGTCGAAGCGGGCGATCTTTCGGCGCGGGCCCCCGTCGACGCGCGGAACGAAATTGGCCAGTTATCGTTTGCCTTCAACACGATGGCCGCCGAGCTCGAGACCTACACCCGGACCCTCGAGGCCCGCGTCGCCGAGCGGACCGCCGAGTCCGAGCGCCGCCAGGATGCGCTCGAGGCCCTGAACGCACAGCTCGTGACGCTCGCCCGGACCGACGGGCTGACCGGACTCGTCAACCGCCGCCACCTCTTCGAGCTGCTCGGGGCCGAGCTCGCGCGCGCCGAGCGCTACGACCACAGCCTCGCGGTCGCGATGCTCGACGTCGACCACTTCAAGCAGGTCAACGACACCTGGGGCCACGACGCGGGCGACGCCGTCTTGCAGACCGTCGCCGCCGTGCTCAAGCGCGAGGTCCGCGCGCACGACATCGTCGCCCGTTATGGCGGTGAAGAGTTCGTGATCATCCTCGTCGAGGTGGACTCCGCGCGCACGCGCGAGGTGCTCGAGCGCCTGCGAAGCGAGGTCGAGCGCGCCGTGACCCAGCTCCCGTCACGGACCGAAGGCAGCGACAGGGCGCCCCCGACGCTCGTCCCGCGGGAAGTCCGGGTCACCCTCAGCGCGGGCTACGTCGTGTCCCCCGAAGACGGGGGCGATCTCGACGCCCTCCTCGTCGCGGCCGATGCGGCGCTCTACCGCGCCAAGCGCGGCGGGCGGAACCGCGTCGTCCACGCGGGCGCGACCTGATGGCCATCGAAATATTTCGAAACACGAAGACTCAAGCCGACGTCCCGCGCTCGGCCAACCCAGATCGCGCGGTCGGCAGACCTCGCCGCGGGTCACCGTGCCGTCGTGGTCGGCGTCCATCGTGTCGAAGACGAGCGCGGCCGTGACTGGCGAGGCGTCAGCCCGCAGGAGCCGCATGAGCGCGACGTCGAGGTCCTCGCGGCGGACGACCCCGTCACCGTCCCGGTCGACGCCCGCGAAGCCGCCGAGCGCACGCCACAGCTCGCGCACGAAGCTCTCCACGAGGGCCTGCTTGACCTCGCGCCCCGTGCCAGCAGGCGGCAGCGCGTCCGGGTTGGCCTCGCTCCACGCGACGAGGGGTGTCAGGTTGTCCATGCCGCGGAAGAACTCGCGCACGGTCGCGACCTTCCAGGTCGGGACGCCGTCAAACGACCGGCCCCCGACGCTCAGCGGGCGGTTGTCAGGGCCGAGGATCACCCCGTCGTCAACATGCAGGAAGCAACCAGCCTCGGCAGGCGCCCGCGCGCGCGAGCCCGCGATGGCGTCCGCGAGCACCGGCCCGGGGACGTCGACGCAGACGATCTCGTTGTCAAACGGCATCTCGGCCTTCAGCGCCCCATACGTCAGGGCCTGCCGGTAGACGCGCCGACCACGGATGCCGCCGCCGTTGAGCAACGCGACGTCGGCCCCGAACAGGTCGCGCAGGCGCGTGCAGAAAAACGTCGCAAGCGTTGTTGGATGCGCACGCGTGCCGACCGAGGACAGCTCGGTGCCCGGCGGGATGAGGTACAAGGTCGCCCGCTCAAGGGATGCGACCCGCTGCAGGTGGTGGTCGACCCGGGCCCGCATCGCGAGGTCCTCGTCCCAGGCCACGACCTCTTCGAGGACGACCCTCACCTCGGGCGACCCGCCGCCATCGGGCCAGGTGACGTTCACGATGGCCGCACGGAAGGCGTCTGTGCCGGCCTTGACGATGGTCGTGGCGCCGACCCGCTCGATGGCGACCTGATGGTCGTGGCCGCCGAGGATGACGGGATAGCGCGGGGTCGTGGCCCGCGCGAGGGCGAGGTCCTCGACGAGGGACTGGTGCGTCATCGGAATGACGAGGTCGCAGGCGAGCTCGCCGAGCAGACGGCGCGTCTCGCGGTCGAGGGCCACGCGGAGCGGCGTCACGGGCGCCCCGTCAAAGGGCGCGGTGCGGTAGAGCGCGGGGTCGAGGGTGCAGACGCCGGTCAGGCCGACGCGGACCGAGACCCCCGACGGGGCTGTGACGGTGACGACGTCGCAGGTCGGCAGCGCGACGTCGGGGAGGTCGACGTTGGCGCTCAGACAGCGGCCCTGTAGCTCGCGCAGGCGGGCGGCGAGGACGAGGGGTTCGAGGTCATCCTCGTGGTTGCCGAGCGCGAGGTGGGTGACACCGAGGTGGTTCAGGCAGTCCACCATGCCAGCCCCGCCATCGAGGCTCGCCAGCATGCTCGGCGACAGGAAGTCACCCGCGAGCGTCACGAGCAGCACGTCGGCCGGGTCGACGCGTCGATGGTGGGCGATGAGCGTCGCGAGGCGCGGGAGGTTGTCGAGCAGATAGACGTCGTTGATCGCGACGATCCGGAGGCGCGGGCCAGTCTGCATCGAGGCTCCCGGAGGGACGGGGGTCAGGCGCGCCCGACGAGCTGAGCGCCGAGCGTCGACAGGACGTCGCGGCCATCCTCGCCGTGGTCGTTCAGGCGCTCGGACCAGGTCTGCAGGCGGGTCCCGAGGCCCGAGAAGCCGACGTGCGCGCCGACGAGCGCGCCCGCAGCAGCCGCCACAGAGCCGGTATCGCCGCCACCTGAGAGGGCCGCGACGATCACGAGCTCGGGCGAGCGCGGGTTCCTGAGGAACGACTGGACGGCCCACAGCACGGTCGGGGTGGAGAAGCCCGAGATGAC
This sequence comes from Pseudomonadota bacterium, assembly GCA_005788935.1. The sequence continues at coordinate 13,007 of SYAK01000586.1, read as the reverse complement.
CTCGGACGGCGGGTAGCCATCCTCTGGCACGAAGCCGGCGCGGGCGACGTGCGGCAGCGCGTCGGACAACGGCAGCGACAGGACCCGCTCGAGCGAACGCGCGCTCGAGGCGAGGCGGGGGTCGAGCGGCTCGGCGACGGCCGCGATGGCGGCGAGGAAGGCGCGCGGCTCGATGTGGTCGGTCGTCGCGGCGAGGAAGACGGCCTCGGCGAAGAGCTGCGCCGCTGCCTGCGAGCGCGGGTCGTGGTGCGAGATCTCGGCCTGCATCTGGGCAGCACCGCTCCGGAACTCGCGGGTCCGGAAGGTGAGCCCGATCGGGGCGGCGCGGACGACAGCGCCGTTGCCAGCTGCGGGGGCCGGCTCGCCGACCTGCAACCAGGTCATCCCCTGCGCGAGGCGGCTCGCGGCCTTCCAGGTCGCGTTCTCGGGGGCGAGGGCGGTGTTCGAGTCGAAGAGGGCGTCGATGCGCTGGGCGTAGTCGGTCGGCGTGAAGCCGCGACATGCGACGATGGAGCGGGCGAGCTCGCGGGCGAGCTGGCTGTCGGTCGCATACTGGCCGAAGGCGTACTCCCCGCGCTCGAGCCACGGGGGCTCGTCGGCCGACAGGGCCCCCGTCGCGACCTCGTTGCAGTAGCGCGGGCTCCCGCCCTCGACGAGGAAGCCGAGCGACTCGGCGACGGCCATCGTGATGAGCGAGCCGCGGGCGTGGTCGGCGTGGACGGGGTGCGACATGGGAGGAGCCTCCTCGGACGCTGCGTGGTGCCGCAGCCGGGACAGATCAACGCGACCCGCGCATTCCGTCAAGTCCGGTGCGCAGGCGTGCGGCGAGGCCGCGTGGGTTCAGGCGAGGACGTCCGCCATCACCGCGCCCGCGAAGTCGCGGAACGGCAGGTCGAGGCGTGGCGTGCGCGGCGCGGGGGTGGTGACGAGCGGGGGGCGCAGTGGGAAGGCGGTCGGATAATAGTTGCAAAGAAATACGGCTTCCGTTGCGCGCAGCTCGGGTGGCGCCGCTCTGAGCGCCCGAGCGAGCTCGGGGTCGCGGCATCCGGCGATGAGCGCGTCGATGGCGTCCCCGTCCCATGCGGTCGGGGCGGGCGGCGGTTCGGACGGGTCGGACTCGGCCGGGGCCGGGTCATTGTGCCTGCGCCAGAGCGAGGCCTCGCCGTCGAGCGCGTAGGGGTCGGCTGGCACGCCGTTGAGCCAGGTGTTGAAGTGGACGTGGGGCGCGTTCCACGGGAAGGCCGTCAACATGTCGATGCCCGAGGCCCCCGAGCGGGCGATAGGGTCGCCGCGGCGCACGACCTCGCCGACCTTCACGAGGGCCTCGAGCAGGTGATTCGAGGTCGTCATCAGGCCGTCGCCGTGGTCGAGGACGACCTTCAGCCCGCCGCGGTTGAACTCGCTCGAGACGCGGACCACGCGGCCAGGCGCTGGAGCGACGACGAGGGTCCCGACCGGGCAGGTGAAGTCGGTGCCGTTGTGGCTGTCGTAGGTCATCGCGCGGCCGCGGAAGTCGCGGACGCGGGTCCGGCGGACGGACCAGCCGTCGGCGACGGGCGTCTGCGTCCGGTTGAAGAGGTTGGTGACGAGCACCCGGTCTCCGCCTGGCTGCTGCCCGAGCCAGGTCGCGACCGCGAGGCGGGGGAAGAAGATGCCGAGGCTCGAGAGCCCAAAGCGCGACGGGGGGATGCTCGGGGCGCCACGGAGCGTGAGTGCGGCCTGGCGGAGCGCCTGGGGCAAGGGACGGAGGCCGAAGAGGTCGAGCGGGTTCATCGCGGGGCGGCTCCTGCGGTGGTCGAGGCGACAGCTTTCCACGGGTGGCGCGGCACATCAACGGTGGTCTGCGGATCGCCTCCTGACCTGCGGCGACCGGGCGCGGTCGCAGACAAGCCGCCTGCCCAATCCCACCGAATCCGCATTCGGTGCACCAAACAAGGATTCGGACACCTGCGGTGCCCCCGCGCGAGCCCCTTCCCTCGGCTCGCGCTGTGGCGCATCATCGGGGTCCACGCAGCCCGGAGGCATCCGTGAACCCTCATCCCCTCGCGCTCGTCCTGAGCGCGGCCGCTATCGCCGCCTGCGGCGAGACCTCCCGCCCCATGCCGGACGCCGCACCCGCGGCAGACCTGCCGCGTCAGGACGCCGAGACTCCCAGCGACCCGCTCGACGCCAGCCCGGACGCACCCGACGAGGCGACCGCACCTCCGGACACCTCAGCCGCGGGGGACAGCGCGACGACGGACGACGGGGCGGCGCCCGAGACCTCGGCCCCGACGGTCAGCTGGTGCGTCCTGCAGCACCCGCCCGCGCTCGCGGCGGGCCCGGGTGCCGAGGCTGGTGTCGTCTTCGGGCGGGTCTTCGTCGACGGCGTCACGAACGCGCCGCGCGATGGCGCGACTGTGCCAGCCGGGCTCGAGGGCGCGCTCGGCTGGGCGCCGATTGGCGAGGGGGACGCCGCACCCGCGGACGATGCGTGGACGTGGACCCCGGGGGTGAACGCCCGCGCGGTCGACGCCAACCACGAGTTCGAGGCGACCCTCACCGCGCCGCGAGCCGAGGGGCGCTACCGCTACGCGTGGCGCTTCCGGGCGACGCCCGAGGGCCTCTGGACCCGCTGCGATCTCGATGGGACCGACACCGGCTTCGATCCGCAGCAGGCCGGCCTGCTGACGGTCACGGCGCCGAGGCCGGCCTGGTGCCGCGTCCAGTACCCGACCGACGCGATCCTGATGACCGCGGGAGAGACGACGGAGCGCCTCTATGGACGCGTCTTTGCGGAGGGGCTCACCGGAGACGGGCGGCGGGGCGCTGTGACAGACCTCATGAGCGAGGCGGGCTACGGCCCGCGCGGCTCGGTGCCAGATGCGGGCTGGACCTGGGTCGCGGGCGCCTTCAACGTCGTCGTCGACAACGGCCTCGACGGCGCGCGGACGAACGATGAGCACGTCGCGACCCTGACCGTCCCGAACCCGGGGACCTACGCCTGGACGTGGCGCTTCCGCGTCGCACCCGACGGCCCATGGCTGACCTGCGACCTGAACGGGGTCGCCCCCGCCGACGCGGCCGCGCTGCCGCCACTGACCGTCGTCAACGCCCCTCCTTGAGCCCACCGCCGGGATGCAGAAATCCATGAAGGAATATGAAAACTTTCTCGTGTGGGTCAAAGGGCTCAAATTTTCCGCAACCGGCGAGCCCGCGGGCCCCAACGCCTACGACCTCGAGGGCGCGCCCGCCCCGAAGCTGCCCGACCGCGGCCCGATCATCGCGGCCTTGCTGAAGCTGCAGCAGGCGCAGGACGGCAGCGCCGACGCGACCGACAAGTTCTCGCGCCATGGCCCGATCGGCGCGCTGTCGACGGTGACGGGGCCGCAGACGGTGCTGGCGCGGACGCCGGTGCTCGATGTGGTCAAGCGCTTCCAGATGGATTTCAACAAGCTGCCGATCCTGCTGAGCGCGAACGAGACGCTGTGGAGCTACCTCCTGCGACGGTCCTCGCGCGCGATGCGGCCCGAGCAGCTGAAGCAGGGGTTCTGGTTCGCGGTGGTGGTGCTCGAGTGGTGGTCGCGCCCGCTGCGGGAGAGCGCGCCGTCCGCCCCGCAGCCCGTCGCCATCGCGCCGCCGCCACCGCCAAGGCGTGGGGCAGGTCCGCTTCAGACCGCGTGCGAGGGCTACGCCACGAAGCGCGGCGGGACTGACGAGTGGACTGCGCGCTTCGACTACACAGCCGACGGCAAGCTCGAGTCCGTGGCGCCGTGCATCCTCGGGCGCGAGGGGCGCCCCCCGTCAGACGCGCTGTCGCTCACGGGCCCGCGCGACACATGGCTCCACCTCGTCTCCCCGCCGCGCGACGGCAAGCCAGCCGCCCTTGACTGGCTGTTGCTGCTCGACGGGCGGACGGTGGAGGTCGCGCAGCGCAACACCAGCGGACTCGGCCCGAAGCGCTCCGCCCTGCGGGTCGTCCGCCCCACCCTGCGCAACGAGTTCGACCTCGACTCGGGCGAGCCCGCCTGGGTCATCGCCATCACCGACGGCGTCAACCTGGCGCCCGACGCCTTCGACCGCCTGTGCGCCGATCAGGCCGCCGCGGGCGTCGTCATCCACAAGACGCCGCACGACGTCCTGGTCTTCCGCCCCTCCGCGTTGCTGCTGACCGTCGCGAGGCGCCTGCCTGTCGGTCCGCTCTCCCCCGAGGAGTTCGAGGCCACCAACACCGCCCTCGACGCCCTCGGCCCGCACCGGCGCGACCTCAGCTGAGGCGCCTTGGAGGGGCGGGATGCGGCGCCGAGTGAGCGCGCGTTCAGCGGCGCGGGAGGCTCAGCCGCCAAGCAGCTCGGCCACGGTGATGTCCGGAACCCCCGTCGGGACGACCCAGGCGCGGATAAGCCGCTGCTTCTCGACGAGCAGGCGGTCGAGGCGCTGCTCCACGGTCTGGCCCGCCCCAGGGGCTGTCGCGGTCAGCGTGTGCACGGTCACGGGTCGGGTCTGGCCGATGCGGTGGGAGCGGTCGGTCGCCTGCGCCTCGATGGCCGGGTTCCACTCGCGCTGGTAATGGATGACGTGGTTGGCGGCCGTGATGGTGAGGCCGACGCCCGCTGCGCGCGGGGCGAGGATGAGGACGCCGAAGCCGCCGCGCTGCGAGAAGCGGTCGATGATGCGCATGCGCTGCTCGGACTCGGCGACCTCGCCATTGATGATGGGCGGGACGAGCCCGAAGGCGTTGGTCACGAGCGCGGCGAGCCAGTGCTGGATGGGGCGGCGGTTGGCGAAGATGAGGACCTTCTCGCCGCGGCTGGCGATGTCGTGGAGGAGGGACAGCAGCGCGTCGGCCTTCGGGAACGGCGTCAGTTGCCGGGTCGGCGTCACGTCGAGCTCGCGACAGTGGGGGTGGGCACAGACGTCGAGCAGGTGGCGAACAGCGGCGAGGGGCTCGAGGCGCCCGCGGTCCTTGTCGGCGAGGGTCGCGCGGTACGCGGCGAGCTGGGTCGCATCGAGCGGGACGTCGTGGCGCGCGTGGGCGATGGGGGGCAGGACGTCGGCGAGCACGTCGGCCTTCAGGCGCCGGAGGAAGTGCGGGCGCAGCTGCCGCAGGAGGTGCGCGGCCGGCTCCTCGCCGAATAGCGGCGCCTGGCTCGAGCGGGCGCGACCGAAGGTTCGCTCGAATTGGTCAGCCGACCCGAGGAGGCCTGGCGTCGCCCAGTCCATGAGACTCCAGAGGTCGCGCAGGGCGTTCTCGACCGGCGTCCCGGTCATCGCGAGGCGGAAGCGGCCTTCGAGGGCGCAGGCGACGCGGCGCGTGTCGGTGCCGGCGTTCTTGATGCGCTGCGCCTCGTCGAGGATGACCACGTCCCATGCGACGCGGGCGAAGGCGAGCTCGTTGAGCTTCAGCGACTCGTAGCTGACGAGCGTCAGCTGGGCGCGCCCGAGGGGGCGGCCGTCGCGCGCGAGCCCGCCGCTGACGACGCGGACGTTATCGAAGAGGCGACCGAAGGCGCGCGCCGCCTCGCGCGACCACCCTTCGAGGAGGCCGACGGGTGCCACGACGAGGTGGGGCCCGCCGCGGCCGCGGGCGTGGAGGGCGGCGAGGAAGACGAGTACCTGCAAGGTCTTGCCGAGCCCCATGTCATCGGCGAGCAGGGCGCCGCCGCGCTCGCGGGGGGCGTCGCGACAGGCGAGCGACAGGAGCCAGCGGGCGCCGAGGTCCTGGTGGGGCTTCAGCCGGAAGGCGCCGCCGAGCGGCAGGTCGTCGGGCAGCGGGAGCAGCGCGCCGAGCCCGAGATCCGCGGCGAGGTTCGTCGCCGCGTCCTGCGTCTCGACGATCTGCAGACCCAGCTTCGGGGCGGGCGGTGGTGGCGGTGGTGCCAGCGCGGCCCGCAGCAGGGCCTCGAGGCGGGCCGTGATGGGGACGAACAGGGTCGGATCCAGGGGGTGGAGGAACCAGCCGAGGCCGCGGGCGCGGGCGGCCGTGATGGCGTCCACGAAGGCGCGGTTCGTGGCCAGGTCGCGGAGGTCGCAGCGCAGGCCGCCCTCCGAGCCGTCCCCGCGCGTGAACTCGAACCAGCCGCCGACCTGCACGTCGCTGCCGCCGCGCCCCGCCTCGGGCTCGATGAGGCCCAGCCCACGGACGCGTGGCGAGAAGGCCCCGAGGTCGACATCGGGCCCGAGCATGGCCTGCGGGTCGTCGAGCAGTCGGGCGACCGCTTCGGGCGGCAGGACATTCAGGCGCTTGAGCTGCGCCACGGCGTTCCGGGCGCGCTCGGAGAAGACGACCATGCGGCGGGCCCCTCCACCGCCGAGACGCAGCCCGGCGCCGGCCTCCGTGCGGCCGAAGTACCAGCCCTCGAGCGCCTCGGGGGCCACGCCCGCCGCGCGCGGGCGGACCTGGAAGCCGCCGCCACCGACAGGCGCGAGATCGAGGCTCACGTCGTCGACGAGCAGGGGCTGTTCACGCAAGAGATAGCTGGAGACACGAACCCCTTCGACGTCCACGCTCTCGGGCAGCGGCCCGCCGTGGAGCGCCTCGAGATCGCCGATGAGGCGCGCGACGTGCCATCGCAGGCTGTTCTCGTCGGTCTTCGGGACCGCGCGCGTCCGGTCGAGCACGAGCCACTGGGGAAGTGACAGGCGCTCGGGCCCGCGAGGCGTGTCGAAGCGGGGGACCTCGAGCGGCGGCAGGGTCTCGGGCGCTCCGAAGCGGCTCGCGCGCACGCGGAGCTCGCAACGGGCTGGCTGGGACAGGAGGCCCGCCGCCGTCAGCTCGAGGCGCAGGCCGGTGCGCGGCGGCACAGGCGCTCCCGCGAGGGCGGCGGCCACGGCCTCGAGATCGTCGCGGGTGGCCTTCGGGAGACAGGTAGGCAGTGGCCCCGCGCCGTCGAGGAAGGCCTGGACGGCCGGGGTGCCATCGAGCAGCCAGAGGGCGAGCGTCCACGGCACGAGGACGGCGCCAGCAGCGACGACGAGCGGAGCCGCCGGCGCGAAGCCCTCCGGGAAGGCCGAAGCGGGGAGGCGAAGGCCGTCGTTCCCGACCAACGGCGCGCGCGGCGTCCAGGCCGCAGGTGGCAAGGGCGGAGGCGAGGACGTCACGTCGGGAGCCCCGCGACGCCGAGGCGCGTCAGGAGGTTCTCGGCCGTCCCGAACCAGGCCTGCTCTCCGTTGACCCGCGCGTGTCGAATCCGGTCGACGTACTTCAGGGTGACGCGCGCGGCACCGAGGCGAAGCGCGACCTTGTCCTTGAAATCGGGCGCCCGCAGGTCCCGGCTGAGCCGGAACGTGCGCAAGGACTGCGGGGTCTCGGCCCAGCGGTAGACGTAGGCGGCGTTGCCGACCGTGCCGAACTCGATGACGACGAGCGAACCGAAGCCCATGACGCAGATGGCCATGCCGTCGGCGTCCTTGAAAAAGCGCGCGTCGGTCAGCGCGTGGAGCCACTGGACCCAGAAATCGGCGCGGTCGCGGTCCTCCGAGTGACGACGGAACTCCTCGAGGATCTTGTCGAACTCGCTGATAAGCGCGAGCCACTCGTAGATCTGACGCGCGCGCGCGCTCACGCCGCTCCAGGCCCCGACAGCGACCTCAGGCTCGCCGAGCAGCTGGCGACACCAGCGCATACAGGTGCGCGTCTCGACGCTGCGCGGGTCCTGGATCTGGGCGGGGTTCGTGGCCGCGCCGCCGAGGTCGGTCAGCGTGCGCTCGACGACCGCCTGCTGCAGCCCGAGCGAGCGCCCCTCGGCCCACGCGCGCAGGGCGGCGGGATCGGACAGGCGCCACCAGCTCACGGCGCCTTTCCGGATGACGTGGGCGACCGCGGCGAGCCCGACGCCGAAGCTCATGACCACCCCGAGGTCGGCCTCATGTGCGCCGAGGTCCACGAGCGGCATGCGACGGGCGACGATGTCCTCGGCGAGCCAAGGCACGGGGTCGTCGTAGACGCGCGGGCTCGGGGTGCGCAGAATGAAGCCCGGCACGGCGGCGGTCAGGTCGCGACGGGGCGCGCCGAGGTTCTCTGACGTTTCGTCAGGCTTCTTGCGTCGGACCGTGGCGAGGCGCTGCTCGACCTTGCGCCGCTCGACCTCGGCCCGAAGCGCGGGCGCGACGAGGGCGAGGTGGCGGCCGCCGAGCTGCCAGAGGCCGAGCAGCTGGCCGAGGCGCAAGCGGTCGATGTGGGCCCGCAGGATGGTCTCGATCCGCGAGAGGTCCGACGTCGGCGCGCTCGCGGCGGCGGCGTAGCGGGTGACAAGCCCTCGCAGCGCGGCTGGCGCGAGGACGTCACCAGGCGCCCAGGTGCGAATGGCCTCGGTCGCAAGGCGCTCGGCGTCGGACAGGCTGCGCTGGGCCCGGGACTCTGCGCGCGCCGCGAGCTTGCGGGCCTCCTCCCGGAGCAGGCGCGGCTGGCCGAGGTTGAGCTCGACCGTCGCGGGCGTGGCCGCTCGCGCGGCTGGAGAACGGGCGGCGAGGCTCACGGGGTCCCCCCCTCGGAGGTCGGGGACGCGCCGCCGCTCGCGCGGGCTGGGCATCCGAGACGGTCGGCGAAGGCGTCGGCCCCTTCGTTCGCGGCGGACAGGCCGCGATAGAGCGCGCTGTCAGGGTTGCGCGCGAGGCGGCAGACCTCCTCCCGGATCTCTTCGAGCGGCTCCCGCAGCTCGCTCTTGCGCCATCGAATGCGCATGTTCAGGTTGCGGGCGGCCGCGCAGTCGGGTGACGCGCCGCAGCCAGGTGTCCGCCACTCGGGGGGCCCCGCCTGATAGCGACCAAAGCTCGAGCTCTCGATGACGACGCGGCTCAGCAGCACCTGAAACGCGTCCCAGGGATCGGCGTTCCGCCCCTGCACGAGCCGCAGCAGGTACGCGAGGGCCTGACGGGCGCGCTCGGCGCCGAGGTAGGCGTTGCTCGCGAAGGCGAAGCCGGTCTGGCCGAGCGGCGTCTGGCCGCCACCCGAGAGGCCGGGGGCACCGCCAAAGGACACGCTGTCGGTGCTGCCCTCGAGGACGAGCGCCTCGACGCCCTCGCGCAGGCGCTCGACGACCTCGGGGCGGAAGCCGCTCTCGGCGAGGCAGGTGGCCTGCCGGGCCGCGCGGGTGGCCTCGGGGACGGCTCCGGCGTCGACAGGGCTCATGCAGTAAGCGAGGCGGATGAAGCTCTCCTGACAGCTCGAGAGGGCGGCCTGGCCTTCGGCGCTCAGGCTGGTGGCGGCGACGTCGTAGAGGCCTGTCGCGGCGCGGCTGCGCTTGTCGGTGGGGCGGACCTCGAGGGCGCCTGTCGGGCCGAGCATCAGCTGGCAATCCGTGTCGTCGAAGAGCCCCGAGATCATGCGCTCGGCCTGATCCTGGTCGGCCACGATGGCGTAGGTGCGGTCGAAGAGCTTCATCAGCTCGACGGCGAAGCCCTGCTGCTCGCTCTTCAGCTGGTCTCTCGCGGTCGCGAGGTCCTTGCGCGTCTTCTCGAGCTCCTGCTTCTCCTGCTCGAGCTCCTGCTTCTCACGGCGGATGTCCTCGAGCTCCTGCTGCTGATTCTCGAGCAGCATCAGGAGGATGAGCGTAAGCATCGCCATCAGGCCCATCGCGAGGTCCGCGAAGCTCTGCCAGAGCTCGAGGACCGAGCGGCGGCGCCGCCTCACGAGGCCCTCTCGGCGGTGGCGCGCGCCTTGTTGGCGGCCGCGAGCCCCTCGACCGCGTCCTCGAGCTCCCCGAGCAGGGCGCCGATGCTCTTGACCGCCGTGGCGAGCGAGCTGTCATACTGGCGCAGCGTGTCCTTCAGCGAAGCGCTCAGATCGGACTGGAATGTCTTGAAGGCCTCTGAAAGCGTCCTCGCCCAGCGCTCGGAGTCGTCCGCGACCCCCTGCATCGCGCGCGCCGCGAGGTCGACGCCGCCAAAGCGCTCGCCGAGCGCCTGCACCAGCCGCTCGACCTGCGCGGGGGCGCCCGAGAGCCGCTCGGCGATGGCCCGCTGCGCCTCGCTGGCCTCCCCGAGGCGGCTCACGACCGGGCCGAGCCCGGGCCCGAGCTGGGTCATCACGGTGCGGAGCTCGGACGTCGCCGTCGTGTACCCGCCGAGCAGGGCCTCTTCCCTGCCTAGGCGGTCGGTCAGGCGCCCGGCCACCTCGTCGAGCCGCTCGATGGCCCCTCGGAGGTGCTGTCCGACGGCCGCCGAGACCTGCCCCATCTCGCCAAAGGCCGCCCGCAGCGCGTCGACCGCGTCGCTGACGCCGTCGGCCTGGTTGGCCATCGCCGAGCTCGACGCCTCGAGCCCGTGGGCGAGGACGGTGCTCGCCTGCATCAGCTGCTCCTCGGCTTGGCGCCGCATGCGCTCGAGGGCCTCCTGACGCTCTCCGAGGCCCGCGAGAGACGCGACGACGGGCCCCACGGCGGCGAGCGAAGGCCCCAGGTCCTGCGTCGCCGCGTGGAGCTGCCTCGCGGCCTCGATGTGCCCGGTCACGAGCCGCTCCTCGCTGTCGAGGCGCTTCAGCAACCGCTCGGAGACGATGAGGGCGTCGGACGAGGCCTTGCCGATCGCCCCCTCGACGCCCGCGGTCAGGTCGCGCAGCGCGCCGAAGCGCTCGACCGTCTCGCCGAGCAGCGCGCCGAGCGCCGCCACGTTGACCGATACGTCGGCGCCGGTCTGCTGCAGGCGCACTCCGAGGCCGTTGACGGAGTTCCCGAGGGTGGCCTGGAGCTCGAGCTGCTGCTGCGCGAGCGCCCGCGTCGACGCCTCGAACTGCGCCGCGTGGTCGACGAGCTGCTCGAGCTCGCCGAGGCGGTCGCGCAGGCGCAGGGCGGCCTTCTCGCTCTCCTCGAGCACGGCGAGCTGCTTGACGGCCGCCCCCTCGAGGCGCTCCGTGAGGCCGGTGAACGTCGTCTGGAAGGCCGACAGCGAGGTGTGGACGTTGTCGAAGGTGCCGGTGAGGCCCGTCTCGAGGCGCCCGACCATCTCGGTGACGAATTCCTTGGCCGAGTTGACGCCCGCGCTCGCGACGTCCTGCATGACGCGCTGCATCGGCGCGAGGGCGTTGACGAAGACGCGGTCGAGCTTGTGGATGAGGTCGTCGCCGAAGGCCTGCAGCGTGATGTGCCCGTCCTCGAGCGAGCGCTGCGCCGCCTCGGCCGCCTGCGCCTGACGGTGGGCGAGCTCGAGCTGGCGGGCCTGCTGCTCGACGAGGCGTCGCAGGTCTCGCCTGAGCTCGCTGTCGTCGAGCTTCTCCCGAAGCCCGTCGAAGGTGGCGACCCGGAGATCCTCGCGCAGCTCACCCCGGAAGACGTCGAGCGCTGGCGCTGGAGCTCCGCGCTCAAGCCACGCGTCAAGGTCACGCGTCGCGCCCTGGACGATGTCGGCCGCCTCGGTCTCGACGACCCGCGTGCGCCACGACAGGATGATCGACGCGACAACCCCGAAGATGCTGGTCCAGAAGGCCGTGCCGAGGCCATCGACCACTGCACCGACACTTTTCTTCACATCGTCCCCGCCGACCTCGATCTGCGACAGGCCCATCGTGATGCCGAGGAAGGTCCCGAGGATGCCGAGGCCTGTCGCGACACCTGGCAGGAGGTCGATGACCCCGTACGGAATCCGGAACCAGACGCGGGTGGCCTCGGTCACCTGGTCAACGCCGAGCACCTCGACGACGGAGCCGAGGCGACGGAACCGTTTCTTCTTGTCGTCGTAGTGCCAGCGCTGCTTGATCTCCGCGAAACACTGCTCGATGACGGTCTCCGCCATCCCCTGCGGGTCCCCGTCGGGCCGACGGACCCCCGTCTGCCCTCTCGCCCGCGTGAACAGCATCTGCAGGCGATTGGTGTCGCGCGCGCAGGCCGAGATCTCGCGCCCGGTCTTCTTCAGCGTGCTCCGCATGCGCCAGGCGAGCACCATGATGAGGACCAGCCCAATCACCACCAGGATGGTCGTGAAGTCCTGGAGCGTCGTCCAGAGCGACCGAAGGAGCCCGAGCAGGGAGGCGACGACGCCGCTTTCCATTACTCCAAGAACCCATGAAATATCAGATGACATCGGCGCCCCCGGTTATTCTTGACCCTCAAACCACACGCCACGGGACCGTGAAGATCAGCTCGACGCTCGACTCCGAGACCATCAGCCGCTCGAGCTCGACCATCAGCGTGCGCCGCTCGGCGCTCGCCTCATCCCACACCGTCTGGACCTTTCCCCGCGCCCGCCGCAGGCGCCCGTCGAGCTCCTCGAGCTCGACCCCGATCGCCCGCCGCTCCTCGAGCGTCAGCGCGTTCGACTGACGACGCTCGGCCGCCCGCAGCTCGGCCTTCAGCATCGCCTCCTCGTTCTCGGCCGCCCGGACGCGGTCATCGCGCAGCCGCTCGATGCGGGCCGCCCGCTCGCGATATTCGGCGTCGTTCTTCTCGGCGAGCCCTCGCACCGCGGTCGCGGTCGCGTGTCCGACGACTCCCTCGAGCCGCGCCTCGAGCTCGCCCGCGGGCGGCTCCCTGAGGTCGCCCTGCTGGCCAGCGAGCGTCAGCAGGCGGTCCACCCGCTCATGGTCGAGCTCCTCGCCCTCCTCCGTCAGGCCGCTCAGGACGAGCTGCTCGCGCCGCCCCATCGCCGTCACCGTGACCCGGCAGAGCGACAGCCACCCCCGCCGTCCGCGCAGCCCCTCGAGCTGGCTCACCCGGACGGGGTGTCGCGTCAGGTCGAGGACCACCTCGACGGACGGGTCGACCGCGCGTCCGAGCGCCAGGTCGACGACGCGCTCGCCGAGCGGATGGGAGAGGCGGAAGGCGTGCCCGCTCGGGCCGTCGCCTTCGTGGCCGACCATCACGTAACGGCCAGACGGCGCCCCCGTCGTGGCGTCCTCGACGTCGAGCTCGAAGGCGAGCCGCGCCAGCTCGAAGCGGGCCACCGCGCCGAGCCCGAAGCGCATCAGGCGCCAGAAGCGCTGCGTCGTTCGGTCGAGCAAGCCGCGAGCGTCGCCGAGCCGGCCTCGCAGGCGCTCATGGACGGCCTCGTCGAAGTGCTCGAAGAGGGCGGAGTGCGCCTTCTTCTCGCGGGCCTTG
>SYAK01000585.1 GCA_005788935.1 Pseudomonadota bacterium | reverse complement strand
GATGGCGTCTCTCATCGTGCTCGGTTCCAGCGGTCGCGCCGGCGCGGACAGACCCGGTCCAGATTCCGCCAGCGGCGAAGACGAACTGTCTTGGCCGGCCGGCGCTCCCAAGAACTGCACGTTTTGGATGGTTATCAAAGGAAAAACCGACAAGGCGCGTCAGCCTTTTCCACCTGAACTCCCCGGACACGCACGGGCCTTGACCCCGAGGCGGGCGGTTACGACTCTCCGCACGCGCCCGGGTAGGCCTCGGGTTTGGACGTTCCGGGTCTGCGTCGTCGCTCGGCGCGCGACGTGAGGAGGGTGGGATGCGACAGCGGGTCTTGATCGTGGGCGCGACAGGTGGCATCGGGCGGGCGCTCGCGGAACAGCTGCACGCCGAAGGCGCCGGGCTCGTCCTCGCAGCCCGCGGCGAGGCCGCGCTGCGGGCGCTCGCGGACCGGCTCGGAGGGGCCGAGACGCTCGTCACGGACGCTCGTGACGTCGAGGCGTTCGGGGCGGCCGTCGGGCGGGTCGCGACCGGTGAGACCGGCGAGGGGCTGACCGGCATCGCGCTCTGCGTCGGCGCTATCCTGCTGAAGCCCGCGCATCGCACCTCGTCCGACGAGTGGCACGAGGTCCTCGGGCGCAACCTGACGACGGCCTTCGCGGTGACGCGGGCGGCAGGGCTCCACCTCGAGCGCGGCGGGTCGGTCGTCCTGGTCTCGTCGGCCGCGGCGCGCATCGGGCTGCAGAACCACGAGGCGATCGCGGCGTCGAAGGCCGGCATCGAGGGGCTCGTGCGCTCGGCGGCCGCGACGTATGCGCGCAAGGGCTTGCGCTTCAACGCCGTGGCGCCCGGCCTCGTCAGGACCCCGCTCGCGGGTGCCCTCGCGTCCGACCCCAAGATGGCCGAAGCGTCCGCGAAGATGCACCCGCTCGGCCGCATCGGCGAGCCCGAAGACGTGGCGCGCGCGATGGCCTTCCTGCTCTCGCCCGCCCAGAGCTGGCTGACAGGTCAGGTCCTCGGGGTCGACGGTGGGCTCGCCGACCTCAAGCTCCCGGGCTGACAGGCCGGTCTCTGGCAGCTGAAGGGCTCCATTCGGCCAGGCTCGCGGTGCGAGCCGCGCGGAAACCTTCCGGCGACGTCGACGGCGCCGCGGCCAGGCGCTAGAACCGGTCGCCCGATGACGCCGCCGCTTCCCACCTCCGCGCCCCCCGACGTCCCGATCCTGTTTCGGGACGACCGGCTGTGCGTCGTCCTGAAACCGACGGGGCTCGCGGTCCACCGCGGTTGGGCGAAGGCCGACTTCTACGTCCTCGATCGGGTGCGCGACGCGCTCGGCGAGCGGGTCTTCCCAGTCCACCGCCTCGACCAGCCGACGAGCGGCGCGCTGTGCATGGCGCTCGATCCGCAGGCGGCCCGCCACCTCTGCGACCAGTTCGCCCGTCAGGCGGTCGGCAAGCGCTACCTCGCCCTCGTGCGTGGGCTTGCCCCGCCCGAGCCGCTGCGCATCGACCACCCGCTCGCCGACGAGCCCGGCGACCCGCCCCGCCCCGCTGTCACGACGATCCGCGGGCTCGGTGCCTGTCTCGGACGCTACGGGCTCGTCGCGTGCGAGCCCGAACATGGGCGGGTCCACCAGATCCGGCGGCACCTCAAGCACTGCTCGCTGCACGTCATCGGCGACGTCCGCTACGGCAAGGGTGAACACAACCGCCTGTTCCGCGAGCGCTTCGGGCTCCAACGGCTCGCGCTGCACGCGCTCGACCTGACGTTCCGCCACCCCGACGATGACCGCCCGCTCGCCTTTCGGGCGCCGCTGCCACCCGATCTCGCCGAGCCCCTGACCGCAGCCGGCCTCGACCTCGGTCTTCACGTCGCCGCCCTGCCCCCACTCCCGGAGCCTCCGCCATGCCCTACCGACTGAGCCCCGAGGATCGCCGTGCGATCCTCGCCGACAGCGACACCATCGCCGTGCTCGGCGCCCACCCGAGCCCGGGGCGGGCGGCCCACGATGTCCCGGCGTATCTCGCCGGTGCGGGCTATCGCGTCCTGTCCGTCAACCCGACCCGCCCCGACCTCGAGCTTTGGGGCGAGAAGGTCGCGACCTCGCTCGCGGCGCTGACGACGCCTGTCGACATCGTCGACGTCTTCCGCCCCTCCGAGAGCCTCGCAGGCCACCTCGACGACCTCCTCGCGATGTCGCCGCGCCCGCGCGTCGTCTGGCTGCAGCTTGGCATCCGCGACGCGGCCTTCGAGGCGGCCCTGAACCACGCCGGGATCGACGTCGTCCACAGCGCCTGCACGCTCGCCGACCACCAGCGCTTCCAGTTGCCGCGGAAGGCCCGCCGATGAGCCCACCCCGCCTGCTGTCGCACCCCGAGCCCGCCCGAGGCGGTCCGACCCTGACGCTCGCGCGCGACCTGCGCCGGGCCATCAAGCGCGGCCACCCGTGGCTCTTCCGGGATGCCTTCGACGCAGTCCCCGCTTGCGAGCCAGCGACCGTCGGCCGCATCGCCGGGCGTGACGGGCGGGTCGTCGCGAAGGCCTGGCTCGACCCCGAGGGGCCGCTCACCGCGCGCGTCCTGACGACCGACCCGCGCGAAGCGATCGATGACGCCTGGGCCGCGCGCCGCCTCACCCGGGCGCTCGCCCTCCGGGCCGCGCTGTTTTCGACCGATCCGCAGACGACGGGTTACCGCCTCGTCAACGGCGAGGGCGACGGTCTACCTGGCCTCGTCATCGATCGCTACGGCGCGGTCGCGGTCGTCAAGACCGACGGCCCGGTCGCCGAGCGCTTCTGGGACGTCCGCGGGGTCGCCGCGGCTCTGCTCGATGCGGGCCTCGGTCTCGGCCTCAAGGCGGTCCACGCGCGCGAGCGGAGCCGCGGCGGGGCCCATGGCGAGACCCTCGTCGGGACCATCCCGGAGGGCGGTGTGCCCTTCCTCGAGCGCGGCCTCCGCTGGCGGGCCGACGTCGTGCACGGCCAGAAGACCGGCTTCTTCCTCGACCAGCGGGAGCCGCGGGCCTTCGTGCGTGCGCTCGCGGGCGGCAAGCGCGTCCTCAACACCTTCGGCTACACCGGCGGCTTCTCGGTCGCCGCGGGCGCGGGTGGTGCGACCCACGTCACGACGGTCGATCTCGCCCCTGCCGCCATCGCCGAGGCCTCGCGCGCCTGGGCCGACAACGGCCTCGCACCCGCCGCCCATGACGGGGTCGTGGCCGACGCCTTCGATTTTCTGGCCAGCG
>SYAK01000584.1 GCA_005788935.1 Pseudomonadota bacterium | reverse complement strand
GGGCTCGTCGCGGTCGTTCTCGATGCGCCGACCGAGGCGCGCCAGACCTTTCGCAGCGAGCTTTACCCCGCCTACAAGGCCAACCGCAGCCCGCGTCCCGAGGGGCTCGCGCATCAGCTCGCGCTCCTGCCAGAGCTCGTCTCGGCCTACGGCATCCGCGCGCTGCACGACCCGCGCTTCGAGGCTGACGACCTCATCGCGACGCTCGTCGCGCTCGCCGAGGACGTCGGCCTGCAGACCACCATCCTGAGCGGTGACAAGGACCTGCTCCAGCTGGTCTCACCGAACACCACCGTCGTCGACACCCAGCGCAACCGCCGCTATGACCCGGCCGCGGTGCGCGAGCGCTTCGGCGTCGAGCCGCGCCAGCTCGCGGACTGGCTCGCGCTCGTCGGCGACGACTCCGACAACATCCCAGGCGTCCCGGGGCTCGGCCCGAAGGCGGCCACGCGCATCCTCGTGGCGGCCGGGTCCCTCGAGGTCGCAATCTGCCATCCCGAGCGCCTCGCGCGGCCGCAGGCTGTGAAGCTGCTCGCGGCTCGGGACCTCGCACGCCTGTCGCGGTCGCTGACGACCCTGCGCCGGGATGTCCCGCTGCCAGACCCTCTCGGCGGCGCAGAGGCCGCGACACCAGGGGCGTGGCTCGAGGCGCTCCTCCCGCCGCCACGCCCGACCCCGGAGCTGCCAGCGCTGCTGCGGCGTCTCGGCCTGCCACTCTGGCTCCTCCCGCGAGGTCCGCATGGCTGACGCGCCGCCTTCCCCGCCAGCGCCGACGACCGCCCGCCCGCGTCCGCTCACGGCCGCCCATGCGCGACCGGAAGCGACCAGCGCGCACCTGCGCCCAGCCCCTGCGCTGAGCCCCGAGGAGCATTTGCGGGCCCTCGAGATGCGCCTTCAGGGCATGCAGGAACTGAGCCACGCGGTCACCTCGAATGACTCCGTCGACAACGTCCTCGCGGCCATCATTCGCGAGACGCTCATCCTGGTCGGGTGCGACCGCGTCCGACTCTTCCGCTTTGACCGCGAGTCCGACGTGCTCGTCGCCGACGCCGCCTGTTCGAGTGACGGGCACCGGGTCGAGGTCCCGCCCGACCACGGGCTCCTCGGGGTCGTGGTGGAGACGCGTCGCCCGGTCAACGTGCGTGACGCCCATCGCGATCCGCGCTTCGACCTGACGCTCGATGAGGTCACGCGATACCGGACGCGATCCCTTGCGTGTATGCCCATCCTGAACAGCCGTGGCGACGTCATCGGTGTCCTCGAGGCCGCCAACAAGCACGTCGGCTACTTCACGCCCGAGGACGCCGGGCTCCTCGGCGCCATCGGGGCCCAGTGCTCGATCGCGCTGCGCCACGCCGAGCTCGTGCTGTCGCTCATCGACCAGAACATGGAGACGCGCGAGGCCCACGCGGCCCTCGAGGCACGGCAGACCGAGGTCGAGCTGCTGCTCGGGCTCGAGCATGCGGCCGCGACTGCGCGCACACTTCAGGAATCTCTGGACGGCATGATTGACGCGGTTGCCGCCCGCTATCCGGCGTCGTTCATCGGGGTGCTCCTGACCGACCCGGCCGGACAGGCGCTCGAGCTCGCCAGCGCCCGGGGGTCGTGGGCCGCTCGCCTGCCCGAGGGACGCGTCGCCTTTCCGGTCGCCCACCCGTGGGTGGCCGGGGTGCTCGGCGATGCACCGAGACTGGCAGGGGCCGGGTTGCAGGCCGCGCTTCATCCAGCCAGCTCGCCCACGAGCCCGCTCCCCGACGGGCCGTGGACCGACGTTTGGGACTTCGTGATTCAGCGCGGTCACGACCACCCGGTGCTCGGCGCGCTGCTCATCGTCAACTGCCCAGGGCCCCTCGGGCGCGCGCCGCATCAGGGCATCGAGCAGGCGGGGCGCATCTTCCAGAGCGTTGCCGAGCGCGTGGCCCTCGCGGTCACCCTCGCGCATGCGCTGGACGAAGAGCGCAAGGCCGAGCGCCTCGCGGCCATCGGCAAGGCGCTCTCGGGCGTCGTCCACGACCTCCGGACGCCGCTGACGGTCATTGGCGGCTACGCCCGTTCGATGGAGCGCGAGCCGGACGCCGAGCGGCGTGCAGAGCACCGCGGCGTCATCAAACGCCAGATCGAGCGAATCCAGACGATGATCGGCGAGGTCCTCGATTTCGCGAGCGGGCGCTCCGAGGTGCTGCTGCGGCGTATCTGGATCCGCGAACTCGTGACCGAGCTCGAGACGGTATTCGTGCAGGACCTCGCCGACCGCGGTGTCGCCTTCTCCGTCGATGCGGCGTACAAGGGCGCCGTGAAGGCCGACCTTAACAAGCTGATGCGCGTCTTCGCGAACCTCGTCAAGAACGCGCGGGAGGCGCTCGAGTCGCGTCCGCCACGCGACGGAGTCGGGCCCGCCATCGCGATCGGCATCGCCGAGGCTGGCGAGGGTCGCGTGAGGCTCACGGTGCGCGACAACGGGCCGGGGTTCCCGGCGGCGCTCGCGGGGCGCCTGTTCACATCGTTTGCGACGCACGGCAAGGATCGCGGCACGGGGCTCGGGCTCGCGATGGCGCGGCGCATCATCCTCGACCACGGCGGGACGCTCGAGGCGTCCTCTCCGCCAGGCGGCGGCGCGGTCATCACCATGACCCTCGAGGCGTCCTGAACAGCGGCTGACGCGACGGAGGACAGACGTGTGGGAGCTCTTTGAACGCGGTGGCCCGCTCATGTGGCCGATCCTCGCATGCTCGGTGGTCGCGGTCGCGGCCTTCATCGATCGCCTGCTGGCGACGCGACGCAAGGCGGTGATGCCCGACGCCCTTTATCGCACGCTGTTTGCACACCTCGAGGCGTGTGACGCAAACGCGGCGGAGACCCTGTTGCGCGGGGACGCCTCACCGATGGCGCGGACGCTGCTCGCTGGGCTGAGGCACCGGTCGGCCGGGCGTGACGTCATGAAGAAGGCGATGGAGGACGTCGGGGCGCTCGCGCTCGGCCGCCTCGAGCGCTTCCTCGGGTTGCTCGGGACCACGGCGGCGATCGCGCCGTTGCTCGGGTTGCTCGGGACCGTGGGCGGCATGATCGAGGTCTTCGGGCAGATGGAGCTGATGAAGGACCCCGAGATGAGCGTCCTCGCGGGTGGCATCTGGAAGGCCCTCATCACGACCGGCTTCGGCCTGACAGTGGCCATCCCGATCCTCATCGGACAGCGCTACATCGAGGCGCGCCTCGACCGTTACGGCCACGAGCTCGACGAGCACGCCCTCGCGCTCGTCGACCGCGTCGATCCGCTCCCGTGAAGGCGCCCGCCCGATGAGCATCCGCAGCCGACAGCGCAGGGGGCGCCGCGCCCAGACGGTCATCGACATCACGTCGCTGCTCGACATCATCTTTCTGCTCATCATCTTTCTCATCGTCTCGACGACCTTCCGGAAGTCCGAGCACGCCTTCACCGTCGAGCTACCGACGGCGGGCGCCGAGACCGAGGCGGTCACGACCGACAAGACGACCGTCTATGTGACGCGCGACGGGCGGTTTTACCTGCTCGAGCGCGGGGCGGAGGAGGCTGGGGCGGCGCCGAGGGACCCAGGGGCGCCCGTCGATCGCGCAGTGCTAGAGTCGAGATTGCGCGCACTTCATGCCGCAAGCCCGGATGGGCCGATCGCGGTCCGTGGTGAGAAAGAGGCGAGCTATCAGCGTCTGATGGATGCGGTCAGCGTCCTGCAGGCGATCGGCTTCCGCGCCATCCATCTGCCGTATGAGCACGAAGCGCCAGCCCCTTGAACGCCGCGCTCGAGGGCGCGCAACACGTTCATGAATTCGGACCCGACCCCTGAGGTGGTGGGACGGGGGCCGAGTTGGCGGTCAGAGCGGCAGCGCGTTCGGCGAGCAGCGACCGGGAGGGCTTGCCGCCGACGTCGGCGGGCCACGGCAGGAAGGCGTCGGGCATGGCCCATCGGGGTACGCGCAGGGCGAGCCAGGTGCGCAGCGACTCGGGGTCCGGCGTCGCGACGAACGCAACCGGCCGCATGCCCCAGTGCGGGTGTGGCACCGGCACGACGAGGGCGCCGCCCGCGGCGAG
>SYAK01000583.1 GCA_005788935.1 Pseudomonadota bacterium | reverse complement strand
GCCCGGGCCGCGGGCGAGGGCGCGGAAGGCGCCGAGGGCCTCCGCCGCGGTCGGGCGCTCGGCGGGGTCGGGGTGGACCATGCGGGCGAGCCACGGGTCGAGGGGGCCTGCGGGGCTGTCGCCTGCGAGGCTTCGCAGGATGGCCCCGAGGGCTGCAACGTCGCCCCGGTCGTCTGCCGCCTGCGGCGAGCGGCGAGCGGGCGTCAGGCCTGTCTCGCCGCGAGCTGGGCCGAGCGTCAGACGGGCATCCTCGGCGAGGTCCCGGGCACGCCCGAGATCGCAGACGACCACGCCGTCCTGCGCGTCGAGCAGCAGGTCCGAGGCGCGCAGTTCGCGGTGGACGACGCCCGCCGCGTGCAGGTCGGTCAGCGCCTCGAGGGCCTGTCCGCCCCAGCGCAGGAGGGTCTCGGTCGTCGCAGGGGTGCGGTCTGGCGCCGCGAGGCGGTCGGCGAGGCTGTCACCGAGCAAGGGCATGCGCAGCGCTGGCACCTCGTCCCCGTCGAGCGTCAACACGAGGCGTCCCACCGGAGCTGGCACGCGCCGGGCGCCTGTGGCGGCGAGACGCTTCAGGAGGGCGATCTCGCGCAGGGCGCGGGCTTCGTTCTCGGGGGTCAAGGCGTCTGGGCGCGTAATCTTCAGCGCAAACGTGGCATGGGTATGAATGTCCTCTGCGGCCCAGACCTCGGCGGTCGCGGTCGTCGCGAGACGGCGGATGAGGCGGTGGTCCGCATCGAGCAGCTCGCCAGGCGCCAGGATCCCGGCGGGCGCGCGGCCGAGCTGGAAGAGCGCGAAGGGGTGGGGCTCGTGCAGGCGCAGCGCGGGCGCGAGCTCGCCCCGTCGTGTGATCCAGTCATGCCACGTCAGGTCGGACTCCGGGCCGGGCATCAGCGCGGGTGCCGGCGCGGAGGCCCCCATGGGCGCGAGTGGGTCTCCGAACCAGAGGCGACCCGCCTTCGTGATCCCGTCGAGGAGCCCGAGGCTCCGCCGCTCGAGCGCCAGAAAGGGGCAGATGACCCAGACGCGTCCCTCGCGTGGGCCCATGTGGACGAGCCCGTCCGACAGCGGCGAGGTCCAGGTGGCCTCGAAGCGGTGCTGCGCGTCATCGAAGGGCGCCGACCCGATGAGCCGCTGCACGACCCCGCGCGACACGCCGAGGCGCTGCCCGCGCGTCTCGACGGTGACGAGCTGGACATCGGCGAGCCAGCGTGAGGCCCGCAGCAGCCCCGCGAGCATCCCGAACCACGCATCCACGACGCCGTCGCGCCCGCCGATGGCGTGAGAGTCGTCATTGCGTTCGGAGACCGCCTCGTCGAGCAGCGGCCAGGCGTCGGTCCACCAGCCTCGGAGGTCGGGCAACACGCGCGGCGACGGGACCGCGGCGGCCCCTTCGCCGTGGCTTCGGACGAGCTGTCCCAAGAGGCGAATCCGCGTGCCGAGCGACATCCGCTGCAGCCACCGTCGCTCGGGTCCGCCCGCGAGCGACGCCTCGACCTCGGCGGTCCACGGGAGGTCGAGGGAGTCCGCGAGCACGAGCGCGGTCATGAACCGGATGACGTTCTCGAGCGCCCGATGGACCTCGGTGAGCTGTCCCGAGCGCGCCGCGCCAGCCCAGACGGGGCCGATGGGGAACGGAAGTCGTTCGGCGCGAATGAAGCGGCTGGGCAGCGAAGGCATCACGGGTGCTCGAGTCTAGCGACGCGGGCCTGTCTCGTCACGCGCTCAGCGCGGCCTGAGCTCGGTCCGAGGCTGCTCGAGCGGGTGGCCGGGCCCGTCGAGAGCCCCCATCAACGCATCCCAGAAAAGCTGTGCAATCCGTTCATAACCAACGCGCGTGAGATGTACGTGGTCGGGAGCGGCGTACGGTTCCCGGGCGGCGGCCCATGAAACAATCGACAGCGGCCCTCCCATCGCCGAGGCGAAATCCCAGTAGGCGCAACCGTAGCGGTGCGCTGCGCGCTTTTGTGTAGCGATGAAGGGCCGTTGCCGATCGCGGGCGAGGTAGCCGATCGCGCGGGACCCCGACGTGTCCGTCCCCTCGACCCGGACCGGGCGATCGGAGGGGCCGATGAAGAGGCAGGCGGCCCGCGGGACGACCGCCCGCATGCGCGCGAGCACCGCCTCGAGGCGACGCTGGTAATCGTCGAGCGGGTCGTCGTCGCCGACGGCGTTGGTCCCGTAGGCCATGACGACGAGATCCGGGTCGCGACGCGCGAGCTGGTCGGCGAAGAGGCCGGCGTCCCACTGCAGGTGGTCGGTCTCGCGCGAGCCGTTGATGCCGAGGGTGTCCATCACGACGCCAGCGCGCGAGGATTCGAATACGACGCCGTGGAACGTCACGGGGCCGTTGCCGGCGGGGCGTACACGGACCGCGTGGGGCCCGCGCTCGACCTGGCGCTGCCACACGGCGAGCCCGGGCGCCTCGCCGATGCGGGCCGCGGTCTTGACCCGGGCCGACTTCCGTCCGTCGAGGTCGACGATGAAGTCGCCACATCCGGCACATCGCGCGTACCACACCTCGACGCGGTCCGCCTCGCGCCCATAGGGGCTGACGCGCGCCGTCTCGACCTCGAACCAGGCCCGCTTGTCCCGCGCGCTGAAGCTGATGCCGCCGAGCCCGTAGAGGCCATCGTCGCGACGGTGCTTGCGCGAGACCCAGAAGCTCTCCCAGCCGCCCTCGGAGTAGCGGAGGTTGGCGTCGCGGTTGTTGTAGCTGCGCCATGGCTCGGCGGGCACGACGAAGCCAAGGCCGGCGTCGCCGTAGCGGGCCTTCAGGGCGTGGCGCACGACGCGGGTAAAGACGTCGCCGGCCACGTGCGAGGCGCCCCACCAGACGATGCGCGTCTGGTCCTCGCGGGTCGGGGTCGCCGGGTCGTCGACGCCGCGTCGGGTGCGCGCGAGGGCGTCGTAGAAGGGTGCCAGCGCCCGCTGCCCGGGCGGGTTCTCGATGGGCATCGCCACGCCGAGGCGCGCCGGGTCCACGGGCGTCCGCGGCGGCACCATGGCGCCAGGCGGCAGCGGGCCGGGCGACGGGGCCGAGACGAGGACCGAGACGAGGAGGGAGGCGAGCACGGGCGGGCAGTATCACCCCGGTCTGGAGCGGGAGGCAAAAACCGCGCAACAGCCAGGGGGGTGCCGCCGATTCCCGCGGGCGTCAGCCACGCGGGGCGCGGGTGCGGGCGGCATGGACCGAGGGTTGCTTGCGGGAGGCGCGCTCGGCCTCGAGAGATGATTTGAGTTGCAAGTATCGTTCGAGGCGCACCGCAGGGATGTGCGCCTCGGCGACGGCGTCGGCGACCGCACAGCCAGGCTCGCCGTCGTGCAGGCAGTCGGCCATGTGGCAGCGCGCGGCGTGGCCCTCGAGCCCGGGGAAGCGGGCAGCCACGCGCGGCAGCGGGACGCCGTCGAGGGACCATGCGCGGACGCCGGGGGTGTCGATGAGGCAGGCCTCCCCGATGGTGTGCATCGTCGCGACCGTGGTCGTGTGGCGCCCCTTGCGGGTCTGGTCGTTGACGTCGCCGGTCGTGAGCGCGAGATCGGGTACGAGCGCGTTGAGCAGCGAGCTCTTGCCGACGCCCGAGTGGCCCGCGAACATCGTCGTGCCGGACGCGATGGCGGCGCGCAGGCTCCTGAGGCCGTCAGTCGCCGCGAGGCCGTCGCCGCGGGTCGCGACGCGGAAGCAGCGCAGGCCAGCTGCGACGAGGTCCGCGAGCGCCGCCTCGGCCGTCGCGAGGGCCTCGCCACCGAGGTCGCACTTGTTGAGCACGAGCCACACCTCGACGTCGGGGTCGGCCGTCACCACGTAGCGGTCGATGAGGCCGGCCTTCGGGGCGGGCTCGACCGCGCTCACCAGCACGAGGCGGTCGATGTGGGCGGCCATCGGGCGGACCCCGTGCTCCTGGCAGCGTGACACGACCCGGGCGCGCGGCAGGATGGCCGTGACCTTCGCCTCGCCCCGGTCGATTGCGAAGGTGACGCGGTCGCCGACGACGGGCGCGTGCGGTGTCGTGTCGCGCGCGAGGGCTTCGAGTGCGGTGTCCGGGCGGTTCTTGCCACGTGCGGCGGGCTGACGCGCCTCGGCCGGAGGACGGCATCGATGCCGTGCCCCGTCGGGCGTCCGTACCGTGACCAGCATGCCGTGGACCTCGTCGATCCGCCCCTCGCGCTCGGTGACGTCGTCCGGCGCGCTCATCGGGCGGTGGCCAGCGGGGTGGCGCCGTCCTGCTCGGCGAGGAAGTCGAAGACGGCGGGCCAGCTGACGGCGTGGGCCTCATGCCCGATGATGAGCCCGAAATGGCCGGCCTCGACCTCGACGAAGCGGACGGTCGCGTGCGGCGCGGCCTCCGCGATGGCCCGCACGGCCGCGGGGTAGGCGAGGTCGTCGCGGCGTCCGACGACGCACAGCAGCGGCAGCGCGAGGTCGGCGAGCGAGACGTCCTGGCCCGCGATCGGGAAGCGCCCCTCGCGCAGCCGGTTCTTCACGACGAACTCGTCGATGAACGTCCGGAGCGCCGGGCCTGGCCACGCGATGAAGCCCTCGCCGCCGAGGAAGCGGCGCCGCGGCTCGAGGGCCAGCAGCGCCTCGCGGTCGTGCAGGTTCGCGAGCGTCAGGAGCGCGTGGCGAAGCTCTTGCCGTGGGGCGAGCAGCTTGAAGCCGATTGCCGACACCTGGCCTGGCAGGCCGTCCATCACGTGCAGCGCCGGGTCGATGGCACGCCGGGCGAGCCCGATGAGGCGGGCCGCGACCTTGCGCCGGACTGGCAGGGGGTGGTTGCGGTGGATGTCGACGGGCGAGCCGAAGGCGACGAGGCTCACGAGGCCGCGGTTCCGTCGGTAGGCGGCGGCTTGGTAGCAGAAGAGTCCGCCCTGAGAGTAACCAACGAGATGAACACCATGTCCAGAGGTGGTGTTCAGGTGGTCGACGCAGCGCGAGACCGCGAGGACGTGGTCATCGAGCGTGCGCGACAGGCCGCCCGCGGTCGCCGACGGATCGCCGAAATCCGCCACGTGGACCGCGAGCCCAGCGCGCTGGAACCGCGCCACGACCGAGGCCTCGGGCGAGATGTCGTAGATTTCGGCCGTCACCATGAGCGGCGGCACGAGCAGGATCGGGCGGCGCGGGGTCGTATCCGGGGCGGCCGCGGCCTCGGGACCATAGCGTCGCAGCGTCACGTGGGCGTCGGCGAACACGACCTCGAACGGCGTCTGCCACCCCGGACCGAAGCGGCCGTGGCGCAGCAGGTGTCCCGCGTTGCGCCACGCGGCGCGGGCCTTCGACAGCGCCGAGCGGGCCGAGGGCGTCGCGGGGGCCGTCGTCATGCTCCAGCCTCGTCGTCGTCCTCGCGAAAGACGCGGTCATGGCCTCGCGGCTGCACCCAGACCTCGCCGCCCTCGCGCAGCACGACGCTGCCCTCGGGCATCCCGAGGTACGACATCAGCTCGGGGGCGGCGACGACGAGCTGATGCAGCGGGACGATGCGGAAGCTCTCGCGGTCGTGGCGGTGGTCGGGGTCGTCGCAGGCGAGGCGCCACCCCGAGTCGAGATCGGCGCCAGGCCCGCCGCCGCCGCCAGCGGGCTCGCGGTAGGCGAAGCGGTCGGCGTCGGGACGCGACAGCACCAGGTCGCAGGCCCCCGCGGCGTCATGGGCGCTCGGGACGCGCAGGCTGCCCGCGACGCCCCAGCGGCGTGCAGTGCGGAGGTGCAGATCCTCGAGGCGGGCCGCGTGCGTCACACCGAGCTGCCAGCCGTTGATTTCCCCCGCCACCGAGACAGCCTCCATCAGGAGTACAGGCGACGGCGTCGCCATGCGGTCGTCGAAGGCGTTGCGGAGGTGACGGCTGTGGAGCCCGTCGCGCAGCATCCCCCAGAAGTCGGCGTCCGCCACGTCGGCGTCCGCGAGCCCGAGAAACCAGTAGCCATACGGGATCGGCCGGTCACGCCGCCGGTCGCCGCCGCCAGCGGCCAGATCGTCGAGGCGGAAGGTCGCGTAGTGACTCAGCAGACGGTACAGCTCCTCGATC
>SYAK01000582.1 GCA_005788935.1 Pseudomonadota bacterium | reverse complement strand
CATCTCGCGGGCCATCGCGTCCGCCTCAGCCTTCGTCGCGTGCGCCGTGTGGCCCTCCTGCCACAGGAACTCGGACGAGCGTAGAAACGGGCGCGTGCGCAGCTCCCAGCGCACGACGTTCGCCCACTGGTTGATCTTGAGCGGCAGGTCGCGCCAGCTTTGCACCCACTGCGCGAACATCGCGCCGATGATCATCTCCGAGGTCGGGCGCACGACGAGCGGCTCCTCGAGCTCGCCCGCTGGCACGAGTCCGCCGTCGGGGCCGGCCTCGAGGCGGTGGTGCGTCACGACGGCGCACTCCTTCGCGAAGCCCTCGACGTGCTCGGCCTCCTTCTCGAGGAAGCTCTTCGGGATGAAGAGCGGGAAGTAGGCGTTGACGTGGCCCGTGTCCTTGAACATCTGGTCAAGCACCCGCTGGATGTTCTCCCAGATCGCGTAGCCCCACGGCTTGATGACCATGCAGCCGCGGACGGGCGAGACCTCGGCGAGGTCGGCGGCCTTCACGACCTGCTGATACCATTCGGGATAATCTTCGGCGCGGGTGGGGCTGATGGCGTGGGTCTGGCTCACGAGGAGGCTCCTTCGGGGGTGTGTTTCAGGGTTCGCGCTGCGTGCGCTCAGGTGGCGGCGACGCGCGGGCGGGCGCCGATGTGTTCAGCCGCGGCCCAGATCGCGTCCTCGGCGGCCCGAACGTCGGCCTCGACGAGGGTCCGGTCGGGCAGCCTGAGCGTCACCGACCAGGCCACGCTCTTGTCGCCGTCGGGGACACCGGGGCCCTCGTAGACGCTCTGCAGCGCCACGTTCTCGACGAGGTTCGGGGCCGCTTGGCGGATCGCGCTGGCCATCGTCGCGGCCTCGACCGCGCGCGGCACGACGAGCGCGAAGTCGCGGTAAACCGCGGGGAAACGCGGCAGCGGGCGATAGCGGAGCGGGGCGGCCGCGCAGGCCCGCCAGCGGTCGAGGTCGAGCTCGGCGAGCGCTCCGTGCTGCGTCACGTCGAGGCGCGTCAGCATGGCCGGGTGCAGCTCGGCCACCACACCGAGCGCCACGTCGCCGCAGAAGACCGTCGCATGGCGCACCGGGTGGGCCCACGGCCGGTCGACCAGCCCGGGCCCCCCGCGGACGAAGCGCAGCGGGGCGCGGTCGAGAGCCTCGGCGAGGCCTTCGAGGATGCCCTTCAGCGCCATGAAGTGGCGCGGCTCGGTGCGGGTGCGGCTCGCGGCCCCGCTCGCCTCGCGGACCCAGGCAGCCGGGGCCAGCAGCCCAAGCCCCAGCATCGTCGGCTGTTCGGGGAGCTCCGCCTCGGATGGCAGGAAGACGCGCCCGATTTCAAAGACCTGCACGGTCTCGAAGGCGCGGGCATTTTTTTCCATGGCCGCGAGGAGGTGGGCGTCAAGGTGACGCCGCATGAACGGCATCTCGGCGCTGATCGGGTTCAGCAGCCGCTCGCGCGGCCCCGACGGGGTAAGCCCCATGTGGCCAAGCCAGCCCTCGTCGTCGAACGAATAGGTCTGCAGCTCGTCGAGCCCAGCCGACAGCGCCAGGTAGCTGCGGGCCGTGCGCTCGAAGCGCTTGCGCGCGTTCGCCTCGGGGCGCGACAGGACGACCTCGGGC
The DNA here is from genome assembly GCA_005788935.1 of Pseudomonadota bacterium. Next base: position 10,220 of record SYAK01000582.1, on the reverse strand, counting down.
GCGGCGGGCGGGATGTTGTCGTAGCCGAAGACGCGACCGACCTCTTCGACGAGGTCGTCAGGGATGCCGATGTCCTTCGTCGCGCGCCACGATGGAACCGTGACGCGCAGCGCGCCATCATCGCCACAGGCCACCTCGAACGCGAGGGCGGCGAGGATCGATACGATGCGCGCGTCGGGCAGGGCGTGACCGAGGCGTGCGCGGATGTAGCTGCACGCGGTCGTGATGACCACGGGCTCGGGGTCGGGCCCCGCGACCTCCTGCAGGGCGGACGTCACACGCAGCCCCGGGCACAGCTCGGCCATCAGCCCCGCAAACGACGCGGCCGCGAGGCGCGGCAGGGTCGGGTCGAGGCTCTTTTCGAAGCGGGCCGAGCTCTCGGTGCGGAGCCCGAGGCGCTGGGCGGTCATGCGGACCCGCGCGGGATCGAAGGCCGCCGCCTCGAGGACGAGCGCGGTCGTGTCAGGGGCGACGCCCGACGCGAGCCCGCCCATCACGCCCGCGAGCGCCACCGCACCGTCGGCGTCCGCGATGATGACGTCGCTGCCCGAGAGTTCGCGCGGCTGCCCGTCGAGCGTCTCGAAGAGCTCGCCGTCCCGGGCGCGGCGAACCTCGAGCCGGTCCCCGCGGACCGCGCGCCGGTCGAACGCATGCAATGGGTTGCCAAGATCGAGCATCACGAAGTTCGTCGCGTCGACCACATTGCTGATTGACCGCATCCCGGCGCGTGCGAGCAGGAGACGCAGCCAGAGCGGCGAGGCGCCAACCGTCACGCCCTCCATGCAGGTCGCGGTGTAGCGCGGGCAGTCGCGCAGGTCGCCGACCTGCAACGTGAGCGGCGCCTCGGACGTGTACGCCACGGGCGGCGCGAGCGCACGCAGCGGCCGCTCGACGAGGGCCGCCACCTCGCGCGCGATCCCGCGGTGGCCCCAGCAGTCGGGGCGATGGGTCAGCGACTTGTTGTCGATCACGAAGATCGTGTCGCGGGCCGGGAAGACCGCGTCGAGGCGGTCGCCAGGCCTCAGCGATGCGCCCCCGGCGTCAGCATCGAAGAGCACGAGGATGCCGGCGTGCTCGTCGGAGAGCCCGAGCTCGCGCTCGGAGCAGATCATGCCCTCGGAGACGTGGCCCGCGACCTCGCTGACGGCGATCGTCATCTCGCCGAGCCGCTGCCCGGGGAGGGCGACCGCGACGTGCTGGCCAGCAGCCACGTTGGCGGCGCCGCAGACGATGGCGCGCACCCCGTGCGGGCCGCAGTCGACCGACGTCAGGCGCACCTTCTTGCCCGGGATCGGCTCGACGGACCGCACGTGGCCGAGGACGACGTGGTCGAGCCCGTGGCCGACGTGTTCGACCCCGTCGAGTTCGGCGACCGCCATCGTGAAGCGCCGCCCCAGCGCGTCGAGGTCAATGCCCGACAGATCCACGTGGCGATTCAACCAGTTGCAGGAGACGCGCATGACTCAGCCCCGCCGGAATTGGGTGTTGAAGCGGAGGTCGCCGCCGAGCAGGTGGCGGATGTCCTCGATCTGGTACTTCATCATCACGAGCCGCGACAGGCCGAGCCCGAAGGCCCACCCCTGCCACTCGGCCGGGTCGAGCCCGCCGTGGCGCAGCACGTTCGGGTGGACGAGGCCGCACGGCAGCAGCTCCACCCAGCCCGAGTGCTTGCAGACCGAGCACCCGTCGCCGCCACAGACCTGACAGCGGATGTCGAGCTCGAAGCCGGGCTCGACGAACGGGAAGAAGCCTGGCCGCAACCGGACGGTGACCTCGCGCTCGAAGATCTCGGAGAGCAGCGTCTTCATCGAATACACGAGGTTCGCGACCGAGGTGTGGCGCGCGACCATCAGCCCCTCGACCTGATGAAAGGTGTGCTCGTGCGAGGCGTCGGTTGACTCGTAGCGGAAGACGCGGCCGGGAAAGATCGCGCGGAACGGCGGGGCGAAGGCGCGCATCGTCCGGACCTGGCCGGTCGAGGTGTGGGTCCGGAGGAGCCTCCGCGGACCCGTCTCGCCCGGGCGCTGGGCGAGCCAGAAGGTGTCCTGCATGTCGCGCGCGGGGTGGGCGGCGGGGATGTTGAGCGCGTCGAAGTTGTTGAACTCCGTGTCGATCTCCGGGTAGTCCAGCAACATGAACCCCATCGCGCGGAAGACCTCCTCGATGTGGTCCGTCACACGCGTCAGCGGGTGCAGCGCCCCGTTGCGGGTCGCGTTCGGGCGTGGCGCCGGCAGCGTCGCGTCAAACGACGGGTCCTCACACAGCGCCGCGACACGCGCCTCCTCGAGGGTCGCCCGACGGGTCGCGATGGCACCCTCGACGGCCGCGCGGGCCTCGGTGAGGCGCGCCCCGAAGGCGGGGCGGTCGGCTGGCGCCACGTGCTTCATGCCCTTCAGCAGCTCGGTCACGGCGCCCTTCTTGCCGAGCAGCTTCACCTCGAGGTCGCGCAGCGCCGCCTCGTCCTCGGTGGCTGTGATCGCGGCGAGGCTCTCCGCGAGCAGCGCGTCGATGTCCTGGGTCACGGGTTCCTGTTGAGCGGGCTGCACGAGCGAACCTCCCTGTCGCGGGGCGGATGTCCCGGCCTGGCGACTGTGACGCGGGCCGAGGGGCGCGGTGCCTCCGGCTGCGAGCGGCTCCCATAAACCGGAACCCTGTCGCGCGCCAAGCACTCCGTCGCGGCGCCGCTCGGCAGACCCCTGACATCAAGACCAGGCCACCCCCTCGGACGTCCGCGACCTGTCCGGAGGCCCCCTGGCGCGGTCTGGCTGGCGCTGGCTCGCCCTTTACGGCCGGGTCGAGGCGCGCTACGGTCCGCCACGTCCAGTACGCGGCGGAGGTTCGTTCCCCGTGTCCGAAGGTGCGGGGGGCCCGCATGACGACGAGACGCGACAACGCTCGCAGGTGGAGGCGCACGTGACAGGTCATACCTTTCGGAGCAGGTCGGCGGCATGGGCCATCGCAGGGCTCCTCGCGGTCCTGGCCACGGGGTGCCGCAAGGACGCGCCGCCGGCCCAGACCGTCGTGACGGCGGCCGACGCGCCGGCGGTCGTCACACCACCGACGGTCCCGTCGCCGTCCCCGGCGTCCGCTGTCGCAGAGGCGCCCGCTGTCGCAGAGGCGCCCGCCACGGTGGCGCCTGCGGTCACGCCCGGGGCGGTGTCGGCAGGTGGCGCGGGCGCCGCGGCGGTCGCGGCCATCATGCCAGCCGGACCCGATGACGGGACCTCGCCGCTGCCGAGCGTGGTCACGCCGGGTGACACCGTGCGGGAGACGGACCCGCGCCGACCCGAGCACGTCATCGCCGGGGCGTTGGCCGCCGCGCGCGACCCGGACGAGGCCCGGGGCTGGGCCGCCTTCGAGGCGCTGCTTCACAGTGACGAGAAGCTGCCCGACGCGCTCATCACGCGGCGCGCCATGAACTTCGCGGCCTCCCGCCGCAAGGTCCACCTGTTTCTGCTCGAGGACGCGCCGAAGCCGGTCTTCAAGGTCGAGCGCATCGTCGAGGAGGGCACCGACACCGTGCGCTTCTTCGTGCACAACCCGAAGTCGATGCCGACGCCCTGCACGGCCCGCCTTGACGTCACCCTGAAGCCGCCCGCCTGGCGGGTGGGGATCTGCTCGCTCTGACGGCAGCAGCCCCGCCGAGGACTGGCGCCCGGCGCCACGGATCCGAGGGATTCCGAGCTGCTCGATGCATGGCGCCGCCCCCAGCGGAGGTGAGGACGCACGCGAGTGTTGCGTCTAATCCGAGGGCGCGGTAGTGCACCCCCCAATGCGCACTCGGACGGGTGCGCGAACAACCGACTCCAGGAACGTCTCGATGAAGCCGCTTGTCCCCCCCCTGACGCGCCGCTGTGCCGGCTGGCGCCGCGCCGTGGCGACTGCCTTCGGCCTCCTACTTCTGATGCTGCCCGCCGTCGGGCAGGCCGCCGAGCTGAGCCTCGTGTTCTCCGAGGGCTACCTTGGAACCCAGGGGACCAGCACGAACAAGGCCAACAACATCAAGAAGTTCTCGACGCTCGGCATCAACCGCGCGGCCTTCGTGCAGAACGACGCCAACGGCGACGGGCTCTTTGGTGATGCCGGGACCCAGGGCAACGACCTCAACGGGACGGTCCGCCTCTACATGGCCTCGGGGCAGATCATCAGCCTCGAAGGCGCGCTGAACTGGCGCGAGACGACGGGCTCGACGGTCGAGACCTTCGGCTTCATCTTCGCTGCGGGCCAGAACGCCGTCATCAACTACGGGGCGGGCCAGAGCTTCAACCTGACGGGCGGCAGCACCTCCGGGACGAGCTCGACCCTCGGCCTGAAGGCCCTGTCCTCGACCTTCACCTTCGTCGACGGCGAGAACCGCAGCGGCAACGCGGCGACCTCTGGCCTGCTCGACGCGCTGAACGCCTACCTCATCGCGACCGCGCAGCCGTCCAACATCACGCTGACGACCACCGCCTACACCGAGGGCGCGACTGTCGTCTACACGGCGACCCTCGACCAGGCCACGGACTTCCAGACGAACTATGTCGCGAACTTCACCGGGACCGCAAGCGCGTCCGATCGGACGGGCGCGGTCCTGTGGTCGAACGGGGTCACGGACAACGGGGACGGCACCATCCTCGTGCCAGCTGGCATCACGGGCTTCACGGTGACCGTCACGACGCTCGATGACGCCCTCATCGAAAGCTCCGAGACGATGACGCTCAACATCGCGTCGAAGAGCGCGACGGCCCACATCCTCGACAACGACGCCCCGAACAACGCGCCTGGCGTCGCCAACGCGACCTTCTGGCTCGCCGTCAAGGACATCGGCGCGGCGGCGGACCTGCTCGACTACGATCTGGCCCAGGGCTACGTGGACCCTGACGGAGACCCGCTGGGCGCGGTCACGATCCTCAGCACGACGCCAGGCCTGTTCGTCGAGATGCAGGACGGTTTCTTCGTCTTCGAGGTCGACGACCAGACCGTGCCGGGGACCTACGTCATCACCTTCGAGGCGTGCGACACCGGCACGCCAGAGGTCGCCTGCGAGACAGCCACGATCACCGTGAACGTCAACGACCCGCCGGTCCTGGTCGATCTCGGGCCCACGTCACCGAGCGCCCCGATCCTGCTGTACGGCGCCGTCCAGACGCTGCCGCTCGCGTCCTACCTCACGAGCCTCGGCGCCATCGCCGGGGATACCCCGCTCGACGGGGACACGAACGGCATCCAGTCGATCCGCGTCGGCCCCGACGGCGGCCCCTATGCGACGATCTTCACGTCGCCGCTCGGGAGCACGCTCGAGGTTCTGCCCGACGGCACCGTCCGCGTGACCGCGGGTGCCTCGAACGCCGAGGAGACCCTGTACATCGAGGTGTGCGAAGAGCTTCCCGTCGGCTCCGAGGCGGTCTGCTCGGTGACGCCGATCCACATCACCGTCATCGAGTGCGGGGTCGACGGAGACTGCGAAGTCGGTGTGTGCGACCCCGACGCCAACCAGTGCGTGCCATGTCTCGAGGACGCCGACTGCGGGTCGGGTCTGCTTTGCGCGGTCGACGCGGCCGACAACGCACAGAACGCGTGCGTCGAGTGCCTGAGCGCCGCGGACTGCGGTGACGGCAACGCGTGCACCACGGACGTCTGCACGGCGGGGACCTGCTCGAACCCGAGCCAGACGGAGGCCTCGGCCTGCCCCGACGCCGGGAACATGGACGGCGTCCAGGCGGGGGTGTGCGACGGCGCGGCGGCGGATCCGACGTGCGTCGAGTGCGTCTCGGACGCGCAGTGCGGCGAGAGCCGCTGCAACCTCGAGACGAATCGCTGCCAGGAGTGCCTGACGGGCGCCGACTGCGGTGACAGCAACGACTGCACCTCGGACGTCTGCACGGCGGGCACGTGCTCGAACCCGAGCCTCAATCCGGCCTCGTCCTGCGCGGACGCGGCGAACATGGCGGGCGTCCAGGCGGGAGTCTGCGACGGCGCGGCGGCCAACCCGGCGTGCGTCGAGTGCGTCTCGGACGCGCAGTGCGGCGAGAGCCGCTGCAACCTTGAGACGAACCGCTGCCAGGAGTGCCTGAGCGCGGCCGACTGCGGTGACGGCAACGCCTGCACCACCGACGTCTGCACGGCGGGCGTGTGCTCGAACCCGAGCCTTGCGGAGGCAGCGGCTTGCCCCGACGCCCTCAATGTTCCGGGCGTCCAGGCGGGTGTCTGTGACGGCGAGGCGGCCGACCCTGGCTGTGTCGAGTGCGTGAGCGACGCGCAGTGCCCGAACAGCGTCTGCGACGTCACGACGAACACGTGCGTCCCGAACACCGTCCCGGTGGCCGTGGACGATCGCGTGACGACCTCCGAGGACCGCGCGACGCTCATCTTCGTGCTCGCGAACGACCGCGACGCCGACGATGGCGACACGCTGACCCTCGACGAGGTCGTGCGCGGCCCGAGCTTTGGCACCGTCATGGTCAACGAGGACGGGTCGGTGCTTTACACGCCCGCCCCGGGCTGGTCGGGCACGGACACCTTCACCTACCGCGCGTGCGACCCGAAGGGCGCCTGCGACGAGGCGACGGTGGTCGTGAAGGTCGAGCCGGCCGCGGACGCCCCCGTGGTGCGCAACGACGTGGTCCCAACCCCGGCTGGCACGCCGGTGACGATCGACGTGCTCGGCAACGACACGGACGCGGACGGTGAGGAACTTGCGGTCACCGAGGTCGATGTCGACCCGGCGGTCGGCACGGCGACCATCGACGAGGACGGCCAGATCGTCTTCACGCCCGCCCCGGGCGTCAGCGGCGAGGTGACCTTCGAGTACACGGCCTGCGACGCGACGGGCGCCTGTGCTGTCGCGACCGTGACGGTTGACGTCGGCTCGGACAACAAGCTCCCGACGCCTGGTGACGACAGCGCGACGACGGACGTCGGCGAGGCGGTCACGGTCGAGGTCCTCGACAACGACGTCGACCCGGATGACGAGCCGCTGACGGTCGTCGAGGTCGGGCCCGCGATGCATGGCACGGTCACGCTGAACGAGGACGGCACGGTGACCTACACGCCGTGGCCGGGCTACAGCGGGACGGACACCTTCTTCTACACGGTGTGCGACGAGGCTGGCGCCTGCGCGAACGCGACGGTGACGGTGACGGTCGAGGGCGTGGTGGACGAGGCTCCGGTGGCGCTTGACGACGAGGTCGCGACGGCCGCTGGGGCTGCGATCGGCTTCGACCCGCGCGCCAACGACCTGGACCCCGATGAGGGTGGGCTGACGGTCACGGAGGTCTCCGAGCCCGCCAACGGCACGGTCACCCGCAACGAGGACGGGACCCTGACCTACACGCCGAAGGCTGGCTTCACGGGCACCGACACCTTCACCTACACGGTGACGGACGCGTCGGGCCAGACCTCGACCGCGACGGTCGTGGTGTACGTGACGGCGACGGCGCCAAACCCGCCCGAGGCGAGCGATGACACCTACGACGTCCCGGCCGACGGGCGCCTCGTGATGCCGATCCGCGAAAACGACAGCGATCCCGACGGCGACACGCTGACGGTCGTCGACGTGACGCAGCCCGAGCACGGGACCGTCACCGTCGACGCCGACGGCAACATCGTCTACACGCCGAAGGAGGGCTACGTCGGGACCGACTCGTTCACCTACACCGTCAGCGACGGGCAGGGTGGCTACGCGACGGCGACCGTGACCATCGTGGTCGGTGACCGCGACGGCGACGGGATCCCGGACGGCGAGGAGGAGGCTGGCTGCAGCGACCCCGACAACGCCGACTCGGATGGCGACGGCCTGTCGGATGCCGACGAGCCCGGTCTGCCCGAGGGCACGGACCGGTGCGACGCGGACAGCGACGACGATGGGATCGACGACGGCACCGAGACGCGCGGCGACGGCGTCCTCGACGGCGTGGGTCCGCTCGACCCGCTGAGCCCGGACACGGACGGTGACGGCATCCAGGACGGGACCGAGCTTGGGCTGACCGAGCCGGTGCCGGCTGGCGAGAGCGGCGGCAAGCCGATGAAGGGCACCGACGCGGCGACCTTCGTGCCCGACGCCGACCCCGAGACGACGACCGACCCGACCGACGATGACTCGGACGACGACGGCCTGCTCGACGGGACCGAGGACGCGAACGGCACCGGCGCGTACGAGGGCGCGATCGGCGGGACGGGCACGCCTGGCTCGGGTGAGACCGACCCGAACGAGGCGGACACGGACGGTGACGGCCTCCAGGACGGCACCGAGAAGGGCCTCACCGTGCCCGAGGGTGACGACACCGACCCCGCCATCTTCGTGCCCGACGCGGACCCGGAGACGACGACCGACCCGACCGACACCGACACCGACGATGGCTCTGTCATCGACGGCGACGAGGACGCCAACCACAACGGCGCCCTCGACGCTGGCGAGAAGGATCCGAACGTCACGGCCGACGACGTCCCGCCGCACCTCACGGTGGCGGGCGGTGGCTGCCAGCAGGGTGGGGGCTCGGCGATGCCGTGGCTGCTTGCGCTGCTTGGGCTCGTCGTGGTGGCGCGCCGCCGCGTGGGTGTCCGCGCGTAAGTCTGGTGCGTGAGGCGGCCTGCGTGGGCGCCAGAAGCGGGAGGGTGTCCGGTGACGGCCCCTCCCGTTTTTCGTTGGGCCATCGTTCGACTTTGAAGACGCGCGGGCGAAAACGCGGTGTCGTTTTGGCAGGCACGGGTTGAACGTGCTACAATGACACTGTCGGAAGGCGGTCGACGCCCGGGCCCGGTCGAGGCGCGTGCGGAGGGAACGCCAAGGAGCCCCCCGCGATGCGTACCCCCCTTCTCGCCGCCTGGCGCGTCCTGTCCCGTGCAACCACGCTGGCCCTCTCCGCGGCCGCGCTCTCGCTCGCTGCGTGCGGAAGTGAGGACGGTGGAACGGGCGGTGAAGTCCCCGATCAGGGCGGTGGGTTGGTCCTCCCTGACGTCCCCGGGGGCGCGGGCGGCGAGGACAGCGCGACGTCTGGCACCGACGCGGGGGGCGTGACGCCCGCGGAGGATGCCGCGGCGCTCGGGGTCGACACGGCGGCTGGCGATGACGCCGGCTCCCCGCCTGAGGGCGATGACGCGATGTCGGGCGGTGACGATGCGATGTCGGGCGGTGACGACGCGACGCCCGGCTCGGATTCGGGCGGTGGGCTCTCGACCTGCGGGCAGGAAGAGCTCACGTTGACCGTCGGGCTCATCCCACCGTCCATCCTGCTGCTCATCGACCGCTCAGGCTCGATGTATGACCGCTGGAGCACGACGATGGGGTCGGTGCAGCAGATGATCGACGCGACCGCGGGCCAGGTGAACCTCGGCTTGATGATGTTTCCGAGCCAGCGCTCGTGTTCGACCACGGACACGCCGCAGGTGCCGATCAGCACGCAGGGCGCGAGTCTCGTCTACGGGGCCATGGATGCGGCGGGGACGGGCGGTGAGACCCCGATGGGGCCAGGCGTCGAGGCGGCCAAGGACTACCTGCTGAACTTCAATGCGCCAGGCGACGTGGCCATGGTGCTCGTCGCCGACGGCAAGCCGACCGACACCTGCATGCAGAAATGCAACACCTGTGACTGCGACGACCTCGAGGGCTGCTCGCTCTGTGGCGGCACGGGCGCGAGCAACTGCAACACGTTCACGTCCCAGGCCACGTGCCCGAGGTCCAATCAGGGCTGCCAGTGGGAGGGTGGACAGTGCTGGAGCTACGGCGCGGGCTTGCTCGAGTGTGTCAAACGCGAGGTCGAGATCCCGATCGGCGAGCTCGCGGTCAACGGCATCCGCACGTGGATCGTGGGCTTCGCGGGCGGCTTCGGGCAGGCGGCGCTGCTGAAGCGGCTCGCGACGGCGGGCGGGACCGTCAACGACGCGCCACAGCCGAATGGCTTCTTCGATGCCGGCGAGGGGGCGCAGCTCGGGCAAATTCTTGGGCAAATCCAGTCGCAGATGGCGGCTTGCCGCGCGCGCGTGAACGTGCCAGCGGGCTTCGCCTTTCCGACCGTCAAGATCAACGGCGTCACCATCGCGCGCGACCAGACCCGGACGAACGGTTGGGACTGGCTGGCACCTGGCGACCTCAGCTTCTTCGGCGACGCCTGCACGCAGGCCCAGTCGGCGGGGGCCGACGTGCAGATCTCGTTCCTTTGCAAGTGACCTGCGCGGCGGGTCGTCTCAGCCCGGGCTGAAGCGGCCCTCCTCGGCGAGATTGTCGAAGCGCGTGTACATGT
>SYAK01000581.1 GCA_005788935.1 Pseudomonadota bacterium | reverse complement strand
TCGGCGGCGAGACCGTCGAGGTCACCGTCGAGGGCGGCACTGTCTTCATCGGCGGCGCAGAGGTCATCGTCGCCGACATCATCGCCCGCAACGGCGTCATCCACGTCATCGACGCGGTCATCCTGCCGCCCGCGCCCGAGCCGGTGCTCATCCCGGCCGCCCTCGCGGCCGACGGCCGCTTCTCGACGCTGCTTGAGGCGGTCGGCGCGGCCGATCTCGGCGCAGCACTCTCGGGCGACAGCAAGCTCACCGTCTTCGCCCCGACCAACGCGGCCTTCGCGGCCCTCCCCGAGGGCGCCCTCGCGGGGCTGCTCGCGAACAAGGAAAAGCTCACCGACGTCCTCACGTACCACGTGGTCGCGGGCGAGGTGAAGGCCGAGACGGTCGTCACGCTCAAGCGCGGCACATCGCTCAACGGCGTCGACTTCGCGGTCGGGGTCTCCAACACGGGCGTGACGCTCAACGGCAACGTCCGGGTGACCCAGACCGACATCATCGCCGCCAACGGCGTCATCCACGTCATCGACGCGGTCCTCCTGCCGCCGGGCAACATTGTCGAAATCGCGTCCGCCAACGCAGACTTCGAGACCCTGGTCACCGCCGTCGTCGCGGCGGAGCTCGATGATGACCTCGCGGGTCCTGGCCCCTTCACGGTCTTCGCCCCGACCGACGACGCCTTCGCCGCACTCCCCGACGGCGCGCTCGAGGAGCTGCTCGCTGACGCGGCGGCGCTCGGCCGGACGCTTGGCGCGCATGTCGTCAGCGGCAAGATCTACGCAGACGCCGTCGTCGCCGCCTCGCCGCTCGCGACGCTCGCCACCGACTTCGGTCTCGACGTGACCGTCGTCGACGGCAAGGTCTTCATCGAGGGCGCCGAGGTCGTCATGACGGACATCATCGCGCGCAACGGAGTTATCCACGTCATCAAGGCCGTCATCGTCCCCTGACGCCCGACGACGGAGAGACGCGGCGGGCCGCCCGGGGTGACCTGGGCGGCCCGTTCGCGTTTCGAGCAGACGATGCGGCGCGCGGACTGGGCGGACCACCCGGCATCGTCACGGAGGCGCCGAGGTCCGTCTTGACGACCACGTGCGCTTTCCCTAGAGTGCGCCGTCCGCGTGTGCGTCGGCGACGCCGCGACCGCGGTTCAATGCGGAATGCAAGGCGGCGCGCAGACTTCTGCGGCGAGGGAGATGGGGATGTCGGTCAACGGCGAGAACGGTGAGAATGGCGCTGGCGGGACGCCGCCGAATCCTCCGGACGCGGGCGTGAGCGACCCGTCAGTCGACCTCATTGCGCAGGCCGAGAAGGCCGCCGAAGAGGCCGCGAAGGCCGCTGAGGCAGCAAAGGCCCGGGCGGCAGCCCTCGCCGCGGCCCGCAGCCCGACGACCGCGCGACCGGTCGAAGCCCAGAAACCTGCACCTGCACCCACGGCCACGCCCACCGCGAAGGCCGACGAGGGCGGACTGCGGATGCTCCCGAACCCGGACGGCCTCTTCGACCCGAAGGTCATCGACGAGAAGCGCGCGGAGGGCTATGAGCCCGTCGCCGTGGCCCCCGAGGTCGCCGCCGTCAACCGCAAGGCGTTCCTGATCCTCGCGGGGATGCTCGCGGCCTCCGCGGTCGCGATCGTGCTCGTCGCGGTCTCGAGCGAGGCCTCGACCCGCGTCTCGAAGTACCTCGAAGGCTTCAAGTGCGGCGAGCACGGCTCCGCGAGCTGCATCGAGGAGCACATCGAGGGCGAGGCCCGCAAGAAGGAAGAGGAGTGGCGGAACGAGGACTATCGGGCTCGCCCGATGTACGGTGACATCACGCTGACCTACTTTCCGAAGGACGCGAAGGTCGAGTTCTTCCAGAAGGTTTACGTCAAGGCCGGCAACGACTGGCGCGCCGACTCGGCGGGACCGGGCACGCAGGTCACGGACTGCGCCCAGCTGCTGCCCGAAGACAAGAAGAAGCAGCTCGCGGCGGCGGGACACGGCGACCCGGTCTGCAATGCCCAGACCGGCGAGGTCGGCTACCCGAACCAGAGCCAGCTCCTCAAGCCAGGCGAGTACGTCGAGCGGCTGCCGTTCCGCAACCTGCCGATCTTCACGACCGAGCGCTACCCGCTCTGCCCGCCCGAGGACCTCGCCTGCGACGTCAATGTCGGCGGCTCGGTCAGCAAGGCCCGCAACTTCGAGTACCGCATCGTCTTCTCGCGCGAGGGCTATGAGCCCTACGAGCTCAAGATCACGCGCGAGGGCTGGACGAAGGGCGCGGGCGCCTCAAACAGCATCTACATGTGGAACGGTCTCGACCTGCAGCCGAAGCCCGAGACCCTGCGCGACAACTTCATCCGCGCCCGCCGCGACGTCTTCTGCCTGATGAAGATCCAGAAGATCGAGACCTACGAGAAGCTCCCCGCCGAGAATCGCGACCTCATCATGGCCCGAAACGGCTTCAAGAGCTGGGAGGCCTACCTCGAGGTCGAGGGGGTCCTGACGACGGGCGAGAACGAGGCCTCCTGGAAGGAGACGCAGGCCGCCATCGAGAAGGAGGAGTGCCCTGGCGCTCCGGCCAAGGGCAAGTGACGCCAGTCGTGCCCTGGCCGTCCGAAGCGCCCGCCCACCCGCGGGCGCTTCTTTTTTTGCGGGGATATGCGGCAAGACGCTTGAAATCGCGCCCCGAACGGGGCAGCGTCCGCCCCCCTGGGTTTCCTGCTCCGGCATTGGGTGCCGGGGCCATACAGTCCAAAGGAAGAACCATGTTTCTCATCAAGTACGAGACCGTCGCGCTCGTCAGCCCCGAAGCCGGGGACGAAGGCGTGCAGAAGACGATGGGCCGCATCCGCGACGCCATCGAGAAGACGGGCGGCCGCGAAGTGCGGTTCGAAGATTGGGGCGTGCGTCGCCTCACCTACGAGCTCAACAAGCACAAGCGCGCTCACTACCTCTACATCCAGTACCTCGGGTCCAACTCGACGGTGGCCGAGCTCGAGCGCCTCATGGGCATCACCGAGGCCGTCATCAAGTTCCAGACCATTCACCTTGAGGACCGCGTCGACCCCGCCTCCTTCGACTTCGAGAAGGAGAAGCGCAACGTCACGGAGCTCGGCAAGCGCGCCAAGGCCAAGGCCGAGGCTCGTCGGGAGGCACAGGCCTGATGTCACGCAACAAGAAGAACGCCGCCAAGAAGAAGTCCTGCCCGTTCGCCTCGGACCCGACGCTCGTCGCCGAGCTCGATTACAAGAACGCGGACATGCTCAAGCGCTTCATCACTGACCGCGGTCGCATCGTGCCGCGCCGCATCTCGGGCGTCAGCGCCTTCTACCAGCGCAAGCTGTCGACCGAGATCAAGCGCGCTCGCGCCATCGGCCTCCTCCCGTACGCTGCCAAGGGGATCTGAGCCATGCAGGTGATTCTCACGAAAGAGATCCATGATCTCGGTCAGGCCGGCGAGACCGTCAAGGTCCGCCCGGGCTTCGGCGCAAACTTCCTCATCCCGCGTGGCCTCGCCGTGCTCGCGACCGGGCGCAACCAGCGCCAGATCGCGCACGAGCAGCGTCGCATCGAGGCCCTCGTCGTGCGTGAGCGCGCCGCGGCCCAGGACGTCGCCAAGAAGCTGAACGGCGTCAGCGTCACGCTGACCCGCCTCGTGGCAACCGACGAGAAGGACAAGATCTTCGGTTCGGTGACCGCGCAGGACATCGCCGACGCGCTGAAGAACGAGGGCTACTCGGTCGACAAGCGCGCGGTGCAGCTCGAGGCGCCGCTGAAGGCCCTCGGCGTGTACGACGTGCCCGTCAAGCTCCACCGCGAGGTGGAGGCCCGCGTCAAGGTGTGGGTCGTCGCCGACTGACACCTGGCGAGAGCCTGGGTTTCCACCGAGAGGGCGCTCGCAAGGCGCCCTTTTCGTATTCAAACACAAGGAGTTGCGGTGATGGCAGCGGACGAGGCGCAGACAGGCGGGACAGGCGAGGACAGCGGCGAGCTGTCGTGGATGGAGGTCCGGATCATGGTCCCCGAGGCCGATCCGCTCGCCCTCGAGGTGCTCGAGGACGCGCTCATCGCGATCGCACCCTTCGGGTTCGCGACCGAGGCGTGGGACGCGCCACCGACCGAGCGAGGGCCCGTGTTGCCTGGCTGGATCCGCTACCTCGTCTACGTCGGCGAGCAGGAGCTCGAGGCCACCCGCCTCGCGCTCGAGCAGGCGATTACCCCCTGGCCCGCGGCCTACATCGCCTCGCAGGCGCTGTCCGACGGCTGGCGTGACCGCTGGAAGACGTATTACCACCCGGTTCTCTGCGGCGAGCGGCTCGTCGTGGCGCCGCCGTGGCACGCCGACGGGCTGCCAGCCGAGCGGCTCGCGCTCATCATCGAGCCCGGCATGGCGTTCGGGACCGCGCAGCACGAGACGACCGCGTTGTGCCTCGCCGGCCT
>SYAK01000580.1 GCA_005788935.1 Pseudomonadota bacterium | reverse complement strand
GCTGCGACGGCGTGCTGATGAACACGGCCGTCGCGGCCGCGAAAGACCCGGTCATGATGGCGCACGCGATGCGCCACGCGGTGGAGGCCGGGCGCCTCGCCTTCAAGGCCGGGCGGATGCCGATGCGCCTGTATGCGACGGCGTCGTCCCCGCTGACGGGCCTCGTCGATTGACGGGGTTGCCGCGGCTGTGGCTCATCGCCGATCGGGGGCATCAGCCTGACGACACGAGGCTCTTCGCAAGGCTCTCGGCGATGGCCCCGCTGCTCGCGGAGGCTTCGGGCGACGTCGGGGTCATCGAGCGCGATCACACGGGAACGCCCGATCGCGTGCGGCTCGCGCGGCTCGTCGGGCTCGCGGGTGTGCTTGGCCCCTGCGAGAGCCCGCTTTGGGTCAATCGACGCGCCGATCTGGCCACCGCGGTCGGCGCGGCGGGGGTCATCGCGATGGGGGCGTCGCTCGACGTCGATACATTGCAGGCCCATTTTCCTGCATTGTCGTGCGCAGTCAGCTGTCACACACGCGAGGAGCTCGTGCGGGCTCAGATCAGCCCAGCCCGATTCGCGCTGCTTGCACCTGTCCTCAACCCGACGAGCAAGCCGCCCGAGCGGCCACCACTCGGCCTCGACGGGCTGCGTGCAGCGACGGTGGGCGTGCGCCTGCCGGTCGTGGCGCTCGGCGGGCTCGATGGCGCCCACGTCCGAGCGGTCCTTGGGTCTGGCGCCCACGGTGTCGCGGTCCTCGGCGGGATCTTCGGGGCGCACGATCCGGCTGCGGCGCTGGGGGCCGCGCTGTCCGCCCTGCAGCTTGCGCGCTAATCGCCCGCGAGCGAACCCCCGACGGCCTCGAGTCGCAGGCCCGCCACGGCCGCCGCGACGCGCGCCTCGGCGACCGTGAGCGCCGCCTCGGCCGTCGCCTCTTCCCGGAGGTTCAGGATGACGAGGGTGCTCTGCCCGAGCTCGAAGGCCCGCCCCTCGGCCCGCTCGAGCTCGGCCGACGCGACGTAGGCGCCGCGTGTCAGCTCGGCCCGCTGAAGTGCGGCCACCCGCTCGGCGAGGAGGCTCGCGAGCGTCGCGTCGATCTGGGCCTCGGCCCATAACCGCTCGGCCGCGAGCGCCCGCAGCTCGGCGGAGACCGCGGCGGCCTCCCCCTGCGCTTCGCGGCGCTGGAGCGGCAGGGCAAAGTCGAGGGCCACGCCAACCTCGGCCTTCATGACCGACAGGGCGTCGGGACCGATCGGGCGCGGCTCGCCGAGGTCACCACGGGCCCAGAGACGCGCGTCGACCTTGGGCGCACCGAGGTTCAAGGCGCGCGCGAGGTCGATCGCGAGGCCCGCCTCCTGGACTGCAAAGAGCTGCAGATCGGGACGACGCGCGCGCGCCTCGGCCTTCAGGGCTGCGAGCGCGGGGGCGGGCTTGTCCGCATCGAGGCCGCCGACCGCGCATCCAGCCGCGGCTGGCGGGGGCACCCCATGCATCGCCAGCTCGGCCTCCGCGGCCGCGAGGCGGGCATTCGCAGCCGCGAGGCGGGCCTGGCGCCCGAGGACGAGGCGCTGGACGTCGGTGGCTTCGATCCGCGGGCGCTCGCCTGCGGCGACACGGCCGGTGACCTGTTGCGCCCGAGCCTCCCCGAGGGCGACGAGCCGCTGGGCGACGCACACCTCGGCCGCGCGAAGGGCCCGCGTCCACCACGCGAGACCGGCCGCCTGCGCCACCTCGAGTCGCCGCGCGCGCACCCTCAGAGCCTCGGCATCCCGTCTGACGTCGGCGGCGCGGATGCGCGCCCGTCGCGCGTCGATGTCCCGGTCGCGCCACAGGGGCAGGGCGGCGTCGACGAAGGCCTCGCCGCCGGTCCCCGTGATCTCGCTACCCTTGTAGTCGGGGTAATCTGCACCGTTTCTCCACCCACCCCGCAGGCGCAGCCCCCAGAGGGGAGTGGCCTGCTCGAGGCCGACCGCCACTTGCGGCTCGAGGTACTTGCCGACCGGCTGCAGCTGCCCGCGCGCGACGACCTCGAGGTCGAAGACGCCGCGCGCCCCCTCGGCACGCGAGGCGGCCGCCGAGGCCCGGTCGATGGCCGCACCGACGGCCTGATGACCGGCAAGGACGGCTGCGAGCCAAGATCGGAACGCCCCATCCTCGGCCCCCTTCGAGGCGCCGAGACCGAGCGGGTCAACGGCCGCAGCCTCAGCGACGGCATCGGGCTCGGCGCTACGCACCGGGAGCGCGGCCGCCAGGAGCGCTGTCAGAAGGACAGCCGACCACCCGAGCCCGCCTGCGAGGCGCCCGATCCTCACGGCTTGCCCCCCTTGTCCGCGCCTGCGTCGCCCTTGTCCTCGTCGGCCTTCTTCTTCGACTTCTTGCCACCGTCGCCGCCGAGGGGGCGGAGCGCCTCGGGCTCCATGTCGAGGGGGAAACCGTTGAAGACACGCCACAATTCGTAACCCAGCGGCACCTCGCGTCCAAAGACCCACGCCCGCACCCGGACCCCCTGACGAAGGAGGCTCGGCTCGGGCCAGGGCCCCGTCGATGTGTCGGGGACCACGAGGACGCGAAAACCCCCGTCGCCAGAGGCGAGGGCATCAAGGGATGCCACCTTGCCGGTGAAGGTGCCTGTGGAGAGCCCGGGCCACCCCGCAAAGAAGACGGCCGGCCAGCCCTCGAACTGGATCTGGACGCGCGCGCCCGGCCTCACGATGGGCCCGTCATTGCCGGAGATGGCGAGCGCCACGGCCCGGTCGTCGGTCGCGGGTGCGAGGACGGCGAGCAGCTCGCCGACGTCGTAGAGGGCCCCCTCTTGTTGCCCGGCGAGACGCATCACCCAGCCTTTTTGTGGTGATTTCACGAATCTTGCTGCCTGCCTGGCCCGCTCGGAGTCGACGGTCAGGAGATCCGCCCGCGCCGAGGCGAGCTCGGCCCGCGCCTTGCCGAGCGAGGCTTCGGCAGACGCCACGCGGCCTTCGGACTCAGCGATCGCCCGCATCCCGTCAGCGCGAGCCGCCTCGCGGCCAGCCTCGTTCTCACCGACCGCAGCCGCCTCCATCCCGACCTGGTTGCCCGCTGTCATGCGGGCGAGCTCGGCCACCTCGACGTCGCGCTCGG
>SYAK01000579.1 GCA_005788935.1 Pseudomonadota bacterium | reverse complement strand
GGCGACAAGAAGGACCCTGCGAAGTCGGCGAGCGAGAGTCAGGAGGCGCCAGCCCCCGAAGGCGGCACCCCGAAGGCCATGGTCGCCTCAGGCGCCTACCGCGGCAAGGGCAAGTTCAAGGCCGGCGACAAGGCCGTCTTCGGCGGTTTCGAGGACGGGACGCTTCAGGCCGTGCTCGATGACCTGTGCACAAACTGGGCGAAGCTCGGCGACCCGAACGTGGCCTCGAACCCCGACGACGTCGCCAAGGGGGGCGACTCGTCAGGCAAGTCCTCGGGCGAGCACCCGAAGTGGGTCAAGGTCTTCCAGGAGAAGCTGATGGGCCTCTCGAAGGCCGAATGGAACGAGGACGCAGAGGCTGGTCAGAAGGTCTGCGAGGCGTTCCTCATCGCGTGGGCGGCCCTCAAGAACGGCGGCAAGGTGCCGGGCAACGTCGCGGCCTTCATGGGCGAGGTCGGCGCCTCCGAGTCGAACAAGCAGGCACAGCACCTCGGCGGCTGGACCGACAACCCCGACACCGCCCGAGACGAGGGCGCCGACTGGTGCGCCGAGGCTTCGAACAACGCGGTGATCATCGGGCTCATGCGCGCGGGTCTGCGGTTCTCGGCTGTCAAGCCGTGGAAGAAGGGGCCCCTCCTCGTCGACATCAAGAATCAGGCGGTCCACTTCGTCTCGGTCTGGGCGCGCAAGCACGGCCAGTCGAACGGCGCGCTCGATCCCGGCGACGTGGTCTCGATCGTCGGCCACGGCCCCGCCTCCGGCCACGTCGCCACGGTCGTCCACAAGGAGGACCCCTCCCAGAAGACCGGCAAGCTCGACATCGTCTCGGGCAATGCAGGCGGCGTGCGGGGCAAGGAGGGTGCTGTCCGGGCGGAGCAGGTCGTCGTCGCCGAACCGCCCGCGGATTACAACTACACGAAGGCCTACACGAACGCCCCGGGCTACACGGGGCCGAAGAAGGCCGAGCGCGAGCCGCCCGGTCACGTCTACGTCGTCAGCATCACCAAGGCCTCACGCCTCGATCCGTCGGCGCTGCTCGCGACCGTCAAGGAGGGCGACAAGAGCAGCGAGACGCTGAAAAGCTATGGCCTCGAGATCTTCGACCCCAAGGCCACGTTCACCGAGCCGAGCCAGGTCAAGGACCTCAAGAATTACATCGGCCTGTAACCCATGCGGGACGGCGGCATTCGGGGCCGTGTCCGAACACATGAACTTGCCCGCCATCTTTGGGGGTCGAGTCTTGTCTTGGGGGCGTCTTGGGGGTCGACTCGGAATTCATGAACGTGCCAGCCGAATCTTCTGCCCGGCGCGCCTGTGGTCCGTTCAGAGGCCAGCGACGCCGGCGTCGGCTGGCACGACGACACAGCGGACGCTGCGCGTGACGCGAGCCGAGTCGATCTGGCCGGCGGCGAGCGCCCAGGCGTAGCGGCCGACCCCGAGGTCGCCCGGGGAGGCCTCGCCGCCAAAGCCGCGATCGGCCGCGATGGGGAACGACCAGACGCCGAGGGCCATCCCGCCCTCGGGCGGCAACATCAGCAGGTGGACGTGGGTCGCGTCGGGGTCTGTCGCGACCCCCCGGACCGTGAGCACGGCCCCCTCGGAAAAGATGCGCGCCGGCAGCCCCTCGACCGCGTCGACACCGAACTCGGCGAAGGTGTCGGCTGGCAGCTGGCTAGGCTCGAGTGCGTCTCCGAAGGGGGCGACCGGCGGGACACGGACGGTGTCGCCCACCTGTGGCACGAGCGTGCAGCCCGCCTCGGACCCACCGAAGAAGCGGACGGGCCGGGTCTCGCTCCATGCGTTCTCGACGTGGAAGTGCAGGTGTGGCCCGGACATCTGGCCCGACAGGCCGGTGCGGCCAAGAAGGTCACCAGCCGCCGCCCACTGGCCGGGCGTCACCTCGACCTCGCCCGCGCCGAGGTGGACGTAGGCGGAAAACAGCCCGCGCCCGTGGTCGATGATGACGCGGTTCGCGAGGTTTCGATAGCTCGGGTCCGTGCCCCAGGTGGTCGAGTCGGCCACCACATCGACCACCACCCCACCTGCGACCGCGAAGACCTCGGTGCCGCGAGGCACGTCGAAATCCCATGCAAATCGCTGCGCTCCGTAGTGAGAAATGCCGCCATCGGGCCCCTGGGAGATGACGACCTCGGCCCCCGCTGCGAGCGGCAGGTTCAGCCGAAGCGGGGCGGGCACATCGAAGGTCGCTGCGTCCCAGCGCGAGGACGGGGCCCCCGGGGGCGGGACGAACTCGAAACAAGGCTCGGCGGGGGCTTCGCCCTCGTCGGAGCGGCTCGCGTCGGGCGCATCTGTCCTATCGGACGAGGCGTCGGCGAGCGCGTCACCTGTCACATCGGCGGGCGCGTCCTCGCGAGACCCGATCAGATGGCCCGCGTCGCAGGCCCCGAGCAATGACACAAGGCCTGTGGCACGAAAGAAGCACGACCCAGGATGACGCATCAACCCACCGCCAGCAACAGGGACTCAAGACCCTTCAACTGATCCCTCAAGGATGCCGCGCGCTCGAAGTCGAGCTTCTTGGCGGCCTCCATCATCTCGGCCTTGTGCTTCGCGATGGCCGCCTCGAGGTCTCGCCGCGAGACCGGCCGGTTCGCGAGGCTCGTCGCCGCCGCCCTGCCACCCGCCCCGGCTAGCGACGCTGGGGCCGCGTCGCTGCGTCCGGTCTTCTTCGTGCGGCCGCGCCCCTTCTTCGGGGTCTCCTCGCCCTCTGGCGCTTGGTAGGCCTCGGCCCTCGGCCCCGACTGCGACGTCCGGACGATGGTCCGCGGCACAATCCCGTGCGCGGCGTTGTGGGCCTCCTGCAGCGCGCGGCGCCGATCCGTCTCCGCGATGGCTGCGGCCATCGAGCCCGTGACCTTG
>SYAK01000578.1 GCA_005788935.1 Pseudomonadota bacterium | reverse complement strand
GACCACCGCGAGCACCCACGCAAGCGTCGCCTGAGGCTCGCGGCGTTCGACAAGGACGAAGCCAAGCACGATGACGAGCTGCAGCCCGAGCAGGATGGCTGACGTGATGAGGGGGTCCACGGGGCGCACCGTAGCGCGGCTCGGCGCGCCGCGCGAGTGGCGGCGCCTCGGCGCCTTTCATCGGCTGGCGTCGGGAAGGTGACACGCGGCGGTTGACTGGAATAGGCTCCCGGCCCCGGGCCTTGAGGCTCGGCCGTCCGGAGAGGCCCTTGATGCGTCTGACCGCCGTCACCCCCGTCGCCATCGTCCTTGTCACGTCGAGCGCCGCCACGGCCCGTGCCGAGTGGGGCGAGACCATGAATCGCGCCCTCGCGGCGTACAAATCCAAGGACTTCAAGACGGCCGAGCAGCTCGCTCTCGCGGCCTTCGAGGAGGCCGAGGGCTTCGCGCCCGACGACGCGCGCCTCATCCAGACCCATGTCCTGCTCGCGGATGTGTACCGTGAGACGCGCCAGTGGGCGGCCGCCGCAGAACAGCTGAGGGTCGCCCTCGACAGACACAAGGGCCGCGGGAGCCAGGAGAGCCAGGAAGCGAGCAACCTGCACAACAAGCTCGGGATCGTCTGCACCCAGATGAAGGACTACGACTGCGCGATGCCCGCGTTTGAGGCGGCGCTCGCCATCAAGCGTCAGAAATACAAGGAGAACTCGGCCAGCATCGCGTCGGTCATCACGAACCTCGCCGAGCTCTGCCGCCGCAAGGGAGACCTTGCGCGCGCCGAGTCGCTGCACCTCGAGGCGATCACGGACAAGGAGCGCGAGCTCGGGCCGACCCATGCGTCGCTGGTCATCTCGCTGAACGATCTCGCGCTTGTCCTGCGCGATCTCAAACGCTTCGATGACGCCGTGCCGCCGCTCGAGCGGGCCCTCGGCCTCGCGCGCCAGAACGCGGCGCCCGGCGCGCGCGCGGACCTCGGGACGACGCTCCACAACCTTGCGGACGTCCAATCCTCACGGGCGAAGCAGGTCGACGCCCTGAAGCTCTTCGAGGAGGCGCTCACCATTCGTCGGGCCGAGCTCTCGAGCCACCACCCTCAGCTCTCGGATACACTCAACGCTTACGGCAACCTGCTCGTGGTCGCGGGCCGTGGCGACGAGGGGCTCGCGATGCTCGACGAGGCCATTGCCATCCGCCGCGAGGAGTTCGGGAAATCGGACTCGCGCACCCTGACCGTGATGAACAACAAGGTCATCGCGCTCGTGCGACTCGGGAGAGCCCCCGAAGCCGAGGCGTTGAAGGCGGAGATCGCCACGTTGAAGGCCAAGCCCTGACCCGAAGGGACGCATGCACGCAGCCCACTTCATCGCCCTCGAGCTCCCCGAGGCCGTCCGAGACCAGCTCATGGAGGTCGCGGGCGGTGTCCCCGGTGCCTACTGGGAGGAGGAGGAGCAGCTGCACCTGACGCTGCGCTACCTTGGGGAGATCGACGGGGCCACACGGACGGCCCTCTTCCATCAGCTCGAGCGCCTGCATCACACGGCGTTCGAGCTGGCGTTGAACGGGTTCGGGTTCTTCCCCCCGCGCGGCGAGCCGGATTCGTTGTGGATTGGCGTGGATCGCAGCGCGCCGCTCGAGGCCCTGCGGGCGCGCGTCGACTCGGCCGCGACCCGCCTAGGGGTCCCGACCGACCGTCGCCGCTGGATCCCGCACGTGACCCTCGCGCGGCTCGAGGGCGCCCCCGAGTCGCGCCTCGTCCGATTTGCTCAAGAGCACGCGCTGTTCCGCACGGCCCCCTTCACACCGACGCGTATGACGGCGTTCTCGAGTCACCGCCGCGAGTGGGGGTTCGAGTACCGTCGCGAGGCCATCTTTCCGCTGCCAGAGCGTTGAGCCCCCTCAGGGCGCGGGCGGACCGACCAGGGGCGCGGCGGTGCTGATGACGCGGCGCGTGGCCTGTTCCCAACGGGCCCCGTCGAGCAGCGCGCAGTCGCACCCCCACGATGCGGGCGCCTTGGCGCAGATGGCGCGGGCGATCTCGCGATGGCCCTCGGTGTTCGGATGGATCGCGTCGAAGCTATGGAAACGCTTGGGCATGAACCACGTGGGCAGGGTCGAGGCCTGTGCGAGCAGCTCGGTCCGTCTCGCCTCGGCGGTGGCTGGGTCGAGTCCCTTCAGTTGTGCCTTGAGCCAGCTCGAGCGCTTCGCGTCCCGGGCGAGGCGCACCGCGTCCCGAGTGGCCGCGCCGCGATCCCGCAGGGTGCTGTCCCACAGGTCGACCGCCACGTCGGCCCGCTCGGCTGGCGTGAAGGCGGTCGCGTCCCCGGCGTGCTTGCCGAGCGCCGCCACGCGGTCGAGTCGACCGAGAAAGTGGTCGACGACCCGCTGCGTGTGCCGGAAGTAGGCCAGCCCGTCGATGCCCATCCAGCGGCGGTCGGTCTCGACGCCCCACGGATTCGGCGAAAGTCCCATGACCTTGAGCCCGACAGCATGGGCGCGGGCAAAGGTCTTCGTGACCTCGACGTTCGTCGACTCCGGGTTTCCGATACTGTTGAGACCCGCCATGAAGACCAGCCAGACCTCCTGACCGCGGGCGAGGCGATCGGCGACCTTCAGGCGGCGGTTCTTCACGACCTCGTCATCGAAGCGCGCGCGCAAGGCTTGCGCCGTCAGCTTGGCCTTGCCGCGGTTTTCGATCTCGAGGTTGCGGCATACCCCGCCGAGCCAGTCGGAGAAGGCGCCATTGGGCCACGCGCTGACCGAGCCGCCGATGACGATCGCCTTGACCGGCCGCGACGGGTCATCGGCGAAGCGCCAGGTCCCGGGCTCGGACCGGGCCGGGACCACCAGGGCGAGGGTTGCGAGGGCTGCGAGGGCGAGGCGGTGGACGAATGTCATCGGGCGAGGCTCCGCTCAGTGCGACGACGCGGTCTCGGGCGCAGTGGCGCGCGAGTGCGCGGCGGGGAGCCGCTGATAGCCTGCCCGGAACAGGACGTCGAGGGTCCCGTCATCACCGACCCGCTCGACAACACCCATGCCGTAGCGTGTGTGGAGGATGATGTCGCCAGCCTCGTAGGTCGCCAGCTCCCGCCAGGGCCGCCCATCCCGGGACTGCAGGCCGTCGGTGAGCGCCTGCCAGCGCATGGTCAGCGAGGACCGCGCGTCAAGGCTACGCGCCGACGCGAGTTCGGCTGTCGCGGGCGAGCCCACTCGACCACCCGCCGTGCCGTCGAGGGCGCCGGTCACGCTGCGTGCCCCCGGGGCCTCGCGGCGGGTCGACGCGGGCATCTTCGTGGGCGGGCGGCTCCCGGTGCTGCCCTTGCGACTTGTGCTGCTCCCGCCGCTGTCGACGTCCACGACACGTCGGGCCACCCGCGGGCGCGGGCCTGTATCGGGGGCATCCTCGGAGAGACGACGGGCGGCACCGCAGACCGGGCACGCGCTGCCTCCACGGCCATCCGTGACGAACCGCACGGTGCTGCGGCAGCTGGGACAGGCGCCGGTCTCAGAGGTTGCGGCCATCGGGGTGCTCCTCGCGGTTGAATGAGGCGCACCGACGCAAACGCGCCGCGACCCCCTGGCTGCGGACGATAATCGGTCCGGCTCGTTGTCTCAAGGTGTCGCGCGCGATTCGGCCCAATGACGGCCCAATGACGGCCCAATGACGGCCCACCGAGGACCACGAGCCCCGCTCAGCGGAGGAGCGGTGCGGCCCACGCGAGCCAGGTCCGCGTGTGTTGACGCCAGGTTCGCCACCCGTGCGAGCCGTCGTCGACGGCCGTCTCCAGCTGGAAGGCGTGTCGGGTCAGCTGAGCGATGGCGTGGCGGTTCCAGCGCACAAAGCGGTCATCATCGTGCTCGCCGTAATGCAGCCACACGGGCGGGGCCCGTGCGGCGAGGCCTGGCATGGCATAGAGTGCGGCCGGGGCCGTGGCCGCCCAGTGGTTCGGGTCCGCCGGGCGGCCCCAGACGCTGAAATAGACGGGGCGATGCGTGGGTGGGACGTCGAAGAGCGCACCGCCGAGCGTGACGACGCCCTTGTAGCGCGACGGGTTGCGCAGCGCGTCGGACATTGCGCCGTGCCCCCCCATCGAGACGCCGGCGATGACGACGCGTCGCCGGTCCAACCCGTGACGATCGGTCGCGACCGCGAGGGTCTCCGCGATGAGATCTCCGAAGGCCGTCCCGCGCTTGCCGCCGAGGTGGTTGGTCCAGTAGCCATTTTGGCCGTTCGGGGCGACCACGGCGACGGGCGGCAGGCGCCCTTCGCGGATTGCGGCGTCGAGTTCGCCTGCGAGCTGCCCGCCGCGGAAGGAGAACCAGTCGCGCCCGGACCCGCCGAGCCCGTGAAGGGCCACGATGACCGGCAGTCTGGGCGGAGGGCCGACGAACCCCGGGACCTCGGGCGGGAGATAGAGCTTGTACTTCGAGAGCCGGCCAAGCGCCGCGCTGTCAAAGTCGTGCGTGACGACATTGCCCGGCCAGTGCCAGCCCTGGGCCTCGGCCTCGAGGGCCTCTTCGGGGTCCTCCGCCTCGACGGCCTGCTCGGTCCCGGCCTTGGCGAGATTGGCCGGTTCGTCTGCGTGCGCGCGCGACGTCGCGACGAGGACCGCGAGCGCCCAGACCAGCCCGAACCCACGGCGAGCGCGTCTCATCCGCGCGCAGCCTCGGTGAGTTCGATCATCCGCTCGAGCGCGCGCCGTGCGTCGTCGCGAATGCCCATCTGCGAGGCGGGGTCGAGGCGCTCGCGCCAACCTGTCTCCTCGTCCACGGCGTCGCCCGCGAGGACCTCGTTGACAGGCGGGGCCTCCCCCTTTGCGAGCAGATCGAGCATCCCGACGAGGTGTGGCGGGTCGTTGCGGCTCATCGTGGCACAGCCGCATCCCATGGTGCCGAAGGCCGGATCCGGGATGTCGGCGAGGTGGACGACCTCGACCCCGCGGGCGGCCGCCTGCTCGCGCGCGTTGCGAACGAAGTGGCCCTCGGTCCCGATGGCGAGCTTCGAACCGGGGGGCGCGTCCATCACGACCTCCCACAGGTAGTTCGTCGACCCGTGGCCGTCAGCGGCCTCCACGACCTCCCACGGGCTCTCGGGGTGGACGTGGACGCTGTAGCCCCGGGCCTTCCACCAGGCGACCTGAGCGGGCGAGAAGATGGTGTGCACGCCGCAGAACGAGCCCCAGAGGATCATCTCGGCGGCGTCGAGGCGGGCGAGGTCGGCGGGGGCCAGTTCGGCGGTCTTCTGGCGCGCCCCGTCCCAGCCGCCGGGCCAGGCGAACATCGCGTCGGGCGACATCCCGACGGACCGACCCGAATTCTCGCCGAGGTGCCGGTCGGGGATGAAGAGGATCTTCTTCTTCTGCGCGCGCGCCCAGCGCAGGATCACCTTCGCGTTCGAGGAGGTGCAGACCGCCCCGCCGGTCTGCCCGGCGAGCGCCTTCACGCGGCCCGAGGTGTTCATGTACACGATGGCGAGCAGATCGTCCCCGTAGCGGGCGCGCAGGTCCTTGAAGACAGGCGCCACCATGGCCTCCTGGGCCAGGTGTTCCATCGTGCAGCCCGACTTCGGATTCGTAATCCACACACGCTGGTGATCATGCTTCAGCAGGGCGATGGTCTCGGCCATGAAGTTGACGGCTGACTCGACAAAGTGTGTCTTGTGCGGATTTCGTGCCGCCTGAAGGGCGAGCTGGTAGGAGTCCGCGATGAAGCCGCCGTAGCGCTCGACCAGCTTGACGATTTCGCCCCCCATGTAGAAGTGCGCGAGCAGCATCACGCTGTCACCGAGCTTCGCGAGCGCGGGCGTGATGAAGCCGTCCATCCACGGCAAGACCGTCTCGGGGCGGCGGTCGGGCAACGCGAGGTACGCCTCGGCGTAAGGCTTGAAGGCATCCTGATACCAGTCGAGCGGCAGGTCCGTCTGGCAAATCGGAAGCCCGGGCGTCAGCCTGATTCCGCTCGAGCGGATGGAACGGTCGACGGTCGTCACGCGGACCGCTGAACTCTCGCTGACCTGGGGTTGGGCTGACATCGGGCGTCCCTCCTCGCGTCGCGGCTGCACGCCACGCGGGGACACAGAATCACGGCATCCCCGGGCCTGCAAGACATCGGGCGAGCGGTCTGGTAACGTCGCCGCCGCACGTTCGGCCCGGGAGGCGCAGATGTCGATTGGCGTTCAGATCATCACGGGATTCCTCGGGTCCGGCAAGACCACGCTCGTCCGTCACCTCGTCGAAGGCCCGGGAGCTGGGCGCGTCGGCGTGGTCGTCGGCGAATACGCCGAGGACGGTTTCGACGGCCCGATGATCCAGGCCTCTGGTGCGACGGTCCGTCAGATCACCTCGACCGGGCGCGGTCTCGCGGCGCGCAGCTACCTGCCGCCGACTCGCAGCTTCGCCGAGGAGGGCCGCTTTGACCGCATCATCGTCGAGACCTCGGGCGTGACCGAGATCGCCCACGTCAGCCAGGAGCTCGCGGCCGACCCGATCCTCGCGAAGGAGGCCATCTTCGGCCCGACGATCGTCGTCATCGACGCCAGCTCGTTTGCGTCACACGATACGTATTTCCCGCACCAGTTCTGGTCGCAGATCGACGTCGCCGACATCGTCGCGATCAACAAGACGGACAAGGTCGGCTCGGAGGTGCTCGAAGCCATCCGCAAGCGCGTGACCGCCCGCAACCCGGAGGCGAACGTCCAGATGGCGTTCATGGGGCAGCTGAACCGGGTCATCGCGTCTGCACACCCGTACGCGGGCTTCACGCCGCGCGCGTTGCGGGCCGCCTGGGAAGGGGTCCTGCCCGCCGAGTTCGAGTCCTTCGTCTTCCGCTCGAACCGCGTCTGCTACGATCGCGTGGCCTTCGGCCACAAGCTGCTGAACCTGCCGGGCGGCAAGGTGGCGCGGTTCAAGGGGGTCCTGCGGTGCTGGGACCGGTCGTACTGCATCAACGGCATGCCGGGGCAGCTCGACTGGGACAACACCCCCGTCGACGGGGACACCCGCATCGCCTTCATCGGCCTCGGCATCGAGGCCCGCATCCCCGAGATCAGCGAGACCCTCGAGGGCGAGCTCGTGCGACAGCGCGAGGCCATGCGACGTGGCGACCTCTGACGCCGCACCGCGCCCCAACATCGGCGCTCGCCCCAGAACCGCCACGCACCTTTGCCGATTCCGTCACAGAGGTGTCGCCCTAACAGCCCTCGAGCCGTGAGACTCACCCGCCGTCGTTCCGACGGAGGGCGTCATGTTCGAGCGGCTCGGTGACCGGAATCTTTGGGCGATCTACCTATCCACCCTCGTCCTCGGGACCGCCTGCGGCCTTGCGATCGCGAGCGTTGGCGTCTATCTGACCGGCCTCGGCTTCTCGAAGCGCGAAATCGGCTGGCTCGCCACCGCCTTCGCGGTCGGCGTCATCGGCGGGGCGCCGCTCGCGGGAATCGGCGTCCGCCGCCTCGGCGGCAAGACCGTCCTCGCGACATCCATGGCGCTCTACGCGGTGGCGATCGGCGCGTTCTCGCTGCTTCCGCCCGACGGATTCCTGTTCGGCTGCGCCCGTTTTCTCGACGGTGCCGCTTCGGCCGGGATCTGGGTGAGCGGTGAGGTCCTGCTGCTCGCGCGCACGCGGCGCGAGGTCAAGGGCCTCGGCATGAGCCTCTACAGTCTGGCTGTCGGGCTCGGATACGCGCTAGGGCCACTCCTGTCAGAGGGGCTCCTTCACTGGATTCCGCTTGCGGGCACCTACCTCGTCGCGGCCTGGATCGCAGCCGCCGCCGCCATGGTGGTCGCCCTCGCCCTGCGCGGCGACCGCGACACAGCCGACGCAGACTCCCCCCATGACGACGGGGCCCCGAGCGTCCCCACCCCATGGCGAACCCTCCTGCGCAAGACGCGCACGTCGTGCTTCGCGTCCTTTGCATACGGCTACTTTCAAATCTCCGTGGTGCTCTTCATCCCGATCTGGCTTGCGGACGAGCGGGCCGTCGCCCCGGAGGACACCGTTCAGGTGACGGCCTGGTTCGCGGCCGGAATGCTCGCCTTCACGAGCGTCCTCGCGCGCCTCGGCGACCGCGTCGGCCACCTGCGTGTCATCCAGACCCTCGCCCTCATCGGCGCGCTCGCCGTATGCGCCCTGCCCTTCACCGGTCCATTCCGGGCCGTCTGCGGGCTCGTCTTCGTCGCTGGCGCGACCTTCGCGACCACCGCGCCCCTGGCACTCGCAGCCCTCGGCCTCATGGTCGCACCGGCCGATCACGCGCGCGCCAACGCGGCCTACAACGGCTTCCTGGCGCTCGGCATGCTGCTCGGCCCTCCTGTCTCGAGCGCCATCTTCGAGGCCTTCGGTGGCAACGCGATGTTCGCCCACCTCGCCCTGCTCTGGCTCGCACTGGCAGCATTCACGGCGATGCATCGGCGTGACCTGCCGATCCCCGACCGCCGCTCCGGGACGGGTTCGCGAAGCGTCGCCGCGGCGGTCTGAGGCGTTGCGACACCGCCACCGGAAGGCTTCGACCTTGTTTCAAATCCGTGGGCTGCCTGCCTCCCGACGCAGGCCAACTCCGCGCCGTGCAGGTCCCCTCGCGGCGCCCTCGGACTGAGGATGGGCGCACCCCGAACATCCTGAATCGCATGACATCCACGCCGACCCGCACGCCTTCAACCATGTCCCCATCCGGAGAGACCATGAGTCGCGACAAGCTTGGCCACTCGCTCGAAGTCCTCATCCGCCCCGGCCGTACCCACTCGGCAGCCCGGCTGCGAGCCCTCGTCGACGAGCTCCGTGCCTGCGCCGCGGCCAGCTTCGAGGCCGAGGCCCCGAACTACCAGGCGCTGTCGGGCCGGAAGGAAGACCTCGAGCGGGCCGTCATCGGCATCGCCCGCCGCCCCGACGGCGATCTGGCCGCCTTCTCGACCTGCGTCCTGTTGCCGGTCGAGGGGATCGGAGACGTCTTCCACCTCGGCCTGACCTGCGTGCGACCCGAAGATCGGTCGGCGGGCCTCACCCACCGCCTCCTCGCGCGCACCTGCCTCACCTACGTGCTGCAGGCGAAGCCGCTCGGGCGGGTCTGGGTCTCGAACGTCGCCTGCGTGCTGTCGAGCCTCGGCAACGTCGCGCTGCACTTCGACGACGTTCACCCGTCCCCGTTTCGCGCGAAGGCCCCGAGCCCCGAGCATGTCCGGATCGCCGAGGCCATCTCGACCCACTTCCGCGAGCCGGTCGCCATCGACGCGGCCGCCGAGTTCGACCCGGCGACCTTTGTGATGCGCGGCTCGGTCCCCGGCACGGTGTTCGAGAAACGCGAGGCTGACCAGCGCTATCACCACCGAAATACGCACCTGAATACGTGGTACAGCGACCGCATGGACTTCACGCGGGGCGACGAAGTGGTGCAAGTCGGGACGATGAGCGCCATCGGCGCGCTGCGCCACCTCGTGAAGCGGACGCTCGGTCTCAAGCCGCGATTCGTCCCGTCCACCCCGGCCCCGGCCCGCATCGAAGCCGCGGCCCGGGTCCGCGGGACCTGAGGTCCCATGCGCAACCTGATCTCGGCGTGGCGTTTCGTCCAGGCGCTGCGGGGCTCGGGCGGACCTGCCCCTGTCCCCTGGGACGGACCTGCGGACCTTTGCGGTGTCATGGTGAAACCGCGGGCCGCCAGTCGCGGCGTCATCCTCGCGATCCACGGCATGTCGCCGCGCGCCGAGACCGATGTCCGCTGGACGAAGGCCCTCTCGGCGCTCGCGGCCGCCGGGTTCACCGTGGTGTCGCCACGCTTCCGCAGCATCGCGGCGCTGCGGATCGGACCCGAGCAGATCGACGAAATCGCGCTCGCGGCTCGGGAAATCGACCGAAGCGTCGCGGGCGGGGACGGCGTCAGCCTCTTCGCCGTGAGCCTGTCGGCAGGCCTCGCGGTGGCCGCTGCCGCGAGGCCCGAGGCGAGGCGGGCGGTGCGCGCGGTGTGTGCCATCGGCGGCTGGGCGCGCCTGCGTTCCTTGTTGCCCTCGGTGCTGGGAGATGGTCTCCCCGATCCGTATGCCCGCTTCGTCATTCTCGAAAACTTCATCGAGGCCGGGCTCGGGGTTCCGCTGCCGCTCGTCCGGGAGATCCTCCGGGTCGCGACCATCGCGAACTTCCACGCGCAGCCCTTCGACCTTGAGACAGCCCTCACACCAGCCATCGAGGCGAGTCACCTCGAACCGACCTTGCGTGACGAGGTGAGGGCCCTCGTGCTCGGGCGCGGGAACGCAGAGGCCTTCGCCCGGAACCTGAACCTCAACGAACCAGACCTCTTCCCCGCGATCGAACCGATCGGACAGCTCGACGGCCTCGAAGCCGCCGTGACGCTCGTCCACGGCGACTCGGACCCGGTGATACCGGCGGAGCAGTCTCGCAGCCTCGCGGGGCGCCTGCAAGATCAGCCTGGCCGCGTCCGGCTGTGCGTCACCCCGCTGCTTGGGCATGGCGACACGCGGCTGCCACTCAGCGCGCTCTTCACGCACGGTCCGCCACTCCTCGCTGCGTTCGGAGGCTACTTCCGGGGGGCCGCCACGCCGTGATGGTCCATCAGACCCACCCCGGCGTGCGTGGCTGGTGAAATTTCTTGCGTCGCTTCGGTGGCTTCTCCATCGTGTCGCGGATGTGACGGCCGCCTCACGCGCCGCACACGGAACGAGACACCCCCTCAAGGACAGCCGCCCCATGTCGCGCATCATCGCCCGCATCCTCACTTCGCTCGCCCTGACCTCCACCTTCGCGTTCGCGGCCTGCGACGACGACAGCTCGACGGCGACCCCGTCCCCCGACGTCACGGCGACGACCGACACCGCCGCGCCCGCTGACGACGTGGCTGGTGGCGCTTGCACGAACGCGGCCGACCTCGCGATCATCCAGAACGCCAGCTACGATCCCGTCGCGAAGGCGACCGCCTGCGGCCTCGACAACGTCAACCTGGCCCTCGGCGGCGACATCGACGGCTTCACGACCGCCGCCGAGACCTGCATGAAGGACGACTCCTACAAGGATGACGCCAAGTTCGCGTTCGTCCTCTCGGACGACTGCGGCGGCTGCTACGTCGGCTCGGTGCGCTGCACGGCCGTGAACTGCCTCGCCTCCTGCGCGGTCGACGCCGCGAGCGACGCATGCGTCACCTGCCGCGCGGACAACGGCTGCGTGAGCGGCTTCTACACCTGCAGCGGCCTGCCCGCCCCGGCCCCGGCCGAGTAAGGCGCGGTCGCCACAGGCGAATGAGGGCGGGTTCCGGTGGAGCCCGCCCTTTTTTGCGTGTACCGTCGCGATCGCCCCCCTGCCCCACCGGAGGTCCGTCCCATGCGCCTGCGTCTCCCGCTCGTCACCGTCGCCGCGCTCCTGCCCGGCGGCTCGGCCCTCGCCGCCGGCTACGACACGCCGATCCTGTACTCGGCCCAGCACATGGGCATGGGCGGGACCGCCATCGGCTACGTCGACGACCCGTCCGCGATGTTCCACAACCCCGCTGGGCTCGCGCGCTCGATGGGCCTCTCGCTGATGGTCAACGCGACCCTCATCTCCGGCTCCATTCAGAGCCGCCCCGACAACACGCTCGACGAGCAGACCTCGGATCCGATCTTCGCGGTGGCCCCGCTGCTCGGCGCGAGCTGGCGCATCAACGAGCGGGTCGCGGTCGGCCTCGCCTTCTACCCGGTGGCGTCCGCGGGTGCGGATTACACCTACGAAAAGCCGGGCGCGCCGGGTGAAATCTTCAACAGCACGACGGTCCGCTTCCTCGAGCTGTCCCCGACCGTGGCCTTCAACCTGCCTGGCCACGTGACGCTCGGCGCCAGCTGGCGCATCATCTCGGCGAGCCTCGACCGCAAGCTCACGAACTCGCTGCTGAACTTCGACGCCAACCTGTCTGGCACGAACCTCGGCGGCTTCCGAGTCGGGGCGCAGTGGGCCCCCATCCCGGAGCTGTCGCTCGGGGTGGTCTTCCGCAACAAGACCACGACGACCATGTCGGACGACGCGGGCCTCGTCCTCATCACACCCGAACGCTACGTCGAGACCGATTTCACCCTGCCCTCGAAGCTCGGCTTCGGGACCCGCGTGGACCTCGACCCCCTCGCGCTCGCCCTCGACGTCGAGTACGCCTTTCAGAGCCAGAACCGCGGCGCGGTCTTCGTGACCGAGCCCGCGCTCGCCCTCGCGGTGAACAACATCTTCGCGTGGCAGGACGGAGTCACGGTCCGGGCGGGCGCCGAGTTCGACCTCGACGAGCGCCTCTTCTTCCGCGGCGGCTACATCTGGGACTCGCAGGTCTCCCAGGAGAAGTACCCAAGCGCCTTCGGGACCCCGCCCGCGCCGACCCAGACCTTCACGGCCGGCTTCGGCCTGAAGGGCGGCGATGACTGGAAGTTCAACGTCGCGGTCGCGCATCGCCGCGGCGCGACGACGGTCGATGAGGTCGGCCCGCCGGGCGAGTGCGTCGCGTGCAGCTTCGCGGGCGACTACAAGCTCACGATGACCGGCGTCTACGTCGACTTCATGTGGTCCTTCGACGTCGGCCACAAGCCAGGTGTCGAGCCCGTGTCCGCAGCGCCCGCGCCCACAGCGCCCGCGCCCACCGAGGAGCCCGCGCCTGCCGAGTCGGCCCCGGCTGAACAGCCTGCGCCAACCGAGCCGGCCCCGGCTGAACAGCCCGCGCCAGCCGAGCAGCTCTGGCCCACGACGCCCTGACGGGGCTCAGAAGCCGCGGTGGCGCCGCAGACGCGGCCCGATCTCGGTGATGGCGAGGTAGACCGCGAGGCCGCCGATCGCCATCCAGGTCTCGTGCGCGTAGAGGCGACGCTTGTGGACCAACTCGAAGGGGAGCGTCGCGGCCGCCCCGAAGAGCGGCCCGCTCGTGTGCTCGGGGGCGAGGACGAAGAAGACGATGGCGCTCGCGTAGACAATCTCGACGACGAAGTTGAGGATGATGAGCCAGTGGAGCCCGTAGAGGAGCCACTTGCCGACGCGCGAGGGCGTCCGTTCGTGTTCGGCTTGCATGCGTGTCCTGGGTTCGGTGAGGCGGCGGGGCGCGCTCGCGAAGGCGGTCGGCCCGAGCCTTGACTTGACCCTCGTCTGGCGCGGTCGTCAAGTCGGCGAGCCGGCCTCCCGGGCGCCTGTCCGGCCTTCACCGGAACAGGGCGGGAATCGCGCGACGCGGGTTGCCGTTGACTTTCCGGAATCCGTCGCCATTGTTCCGCCTCCGTGTGCCGAGACCTTTGCGGGCCGGCGCGGACCCGGTCGCCATCCGACAAGGAGCCTGCGGTGATCAGCTTGAAGACGCGCGCGCTCGCCCGCCTGCTGACGGCCTTGCCCGTCCTCGTGTCGCTGCCTTCCACGGTCGGCCTCGCCCGGGCCGAGGACGCCGCGGCCGCGACGGACCCGAGCGACTGGGAAGAGCTGTTCAAGCTCGGCAGCGACTACTTCAGCGGTCGCATGTACGATAAGGCGGTCGAGAGCCTTGAGGCCTGCGTCCGAGCCAAGCCCGACTACAAGGAGGCCTGGTACAACCTCGGCATCGCCTACGGCAAGCTGTCGCGCTACCGAAAGGAGATCGAGGCCTACCAGAAGGCCGTCACCCTCGACGCCCGATACGAGAAGGCCCTCTACAACCTCGCGATCGCCTACGAGGACGCGGATCTCCTCGAGGACGCCCTCGGGACCTACGAGCGGCTCGCGCAGGTCGCCCCCGACTCGGTCGATGCCCTCGTCAACCAGGGCATCCTGCTCGCACGCCTCGGCCAGCTGCAAAAGGCGGTCGACGCGTACACGCGAGCCCTCGCGATCGACGAAGGGGTCGCGGACGCGTGGTACAACCTCGGCATCGCCTGGGGTCGCATCGCGGAGCGCGAGACGGACAAGGCCGCTCGGGAGGCCCGCCTCGGCGAGGAGCGCGCGGCCTACGAGCGGGCGCTGAAGATCGCGCCCGACAACTACAAGGCCTGGTACAACCTCGCGGTCAGCCACAACAAGCGTGGCGACACGGCGAGCGAGGTCAAGGCTTACGAGCAGGCCCTCGCGATCCGGCCGCGCTACCCGCAGGCCTTGTTCAACCTCGCCTACGCATTCGAGGATCTCGGGCAGGGGGCCCGCGCGAGCGAGATGTGGGGACGCTACCTTGAGGTCGCGGCCGAGCTGCCGTCGGAACAGGACTACCTCGTCATCGCGCGCCAGAACCTGCAGCGCCTCAAGCCCTGACGTGAGCTTCGGGGCGAGGCGCGGGGCGTGCCGAGACCCCGGCCACGCTGCGAGCCATGCATCGGGGCTTCGCAGGCTGCATCGCCGATCCGGCGGGTTGACACGGGCGACCCTCCGCCGTGACGATGCGGCATGCCCGACGCAACGCCCGACAACGCGCATCACCCCGTCGTCCCGCCCGCCCTGCCAGCGCACAACCCGCATCCGCAGAACACCTTCGAGGGGTTGCGTGACGCCGTCCGAGCCGGCCTCCACATGGCCCACTCGGTGCAGGCGCGCGCGATGCAGGCCGAGTTCGAGCAGGCCGTGATCGTACAGTCCGTGCTGCACGTCCTGATGTCCAAGGGCCTCGTCACCCGCGAGGAGCTCGACGCGGTCCATCCGCAGATGCAGCATGCGCTCGGGGAGCTCAGGACCGCACAGATGGGGCTCGGCCCGCGGATGACCCAGCCGCTCGAGGGCTATCCGGAGCCGACCGGGCTCGACTGCGAAGCTCACCACGCGGAGTGCGAGGCGGCCTGCTGCACCTCCTTCAGCGTCGTGCTGACCCCCGAGGAGGCTGCCTCGGGCAAGTACATGTGGGACGTCGCGTTTCCCTATCGCCTGCTGACGAACGAGGCTGGCACCTGCGTCTATTTCGACGCCGACCGCCGGCGTTGCACGATCTGGGCCGACCGTCCCATCGTCTGTCGCGCCTACGACTGCCGGAGTGACGAGCGCATCTGGTCGAACCACGCGACGCGCACCCTCAGCACGACCGCCATGGAGGCCAAGGCCCGCGCCGCGGCCGCCCGACAGGCCGCGGCCCGCTGACGTCACGGCCACTTTCCGGTTTTGCGGGTGTCACAGGCGATCCGCGCCACCCTCTTCCCCTCGGCAGGGAGCGCATTGCGCACCACCGGCCATTGCGGCATATTTGGTCGGTGTCCCGGTGCGGCGTCTCGACCACCGTGACCGAGGGGTGCCATGTCAGGCGACGACGTGGATGACCGGCCAGCGCTCATGGCGAGTCCGGTCGACGACAGCAGTGACCGGTGGTGGTCGTGGGAACGCGCGGAGGGTTGGTTTCCGGGTGACACCTCGCAGGAGGTGGGCACGCCCGCGAAGGCGGAGGTCGCGGCCCTCGCGGGCTGGCTGTCGCTGCCCTCGACGCAGGACCACGCGGCGCTTGCGGCGTTTGACCTTCCGGACGGCCTCGCATTCGCGGGGCATCTCGCGGTCCGGCCAAAGCACGCGCCCTCCAGCGAGCCCGAGCGGCCTGGCCTGGGGATCGACGTCACGACGCGGACCTCGGCAGACCCGGCTCTGCGCTGGATCCTCGCCGCGATCCGGCTGGTCGGGCGCGACACCCCGGGCGCGCGGTCCCTCTTCCGGGACCTCTTCGACGACTGCGGCAACCCCGTCGCCCGCCTCAATCGCCTGCGGGCCCTGGTCGCCGAGGGGCGCACGCTCGAGGAGATCCGGGCAGCCTGGGACCTCAAGTCCCTGTGGTCGGACGAACTCGAGTGCGGCGAGCGCGCCTTCGTCTTCGGGCGGGAGGTCTTTTACGCGACCGACATCCCGCTCAGCTGGCAGGCGGCGCTCGAGATCCTTGAGGCTTTTGGTGACGAACGAGACGAGGCGGATGTCGCGGAGACGATCCGGCGATGTCACGCCAACTGGCGCGAGCGGTGGCTCCACCACGCCCTCGAGCGGGATCAGGACGAGAGCCTGCACGTCATGTTTTCCGGTTGGCTGCCAGGCGCGCTGCGGGCAAGCCGCGGGGTGCGGACACGGCAGCGTCGCGTGCGAGGTTGACGATGACCGAAACAACCCGGCCGCTCGTCGCTGGCTGTTGCGTTCGCCCCCGCGATCTTCCGCCTGGCTCTGCGCCATGGCTGGTCGTGGAGGACGTGGGCGGCGCGGCGCTCGTCTGGATCGAGAGCTCGCAAGGTGGGCCGCGTCGGGAAGTGCCGCGCGATCAGCTCGTGGCTGCGTTCCTGCGCGGCATGCACGTGGAGGACAGCCCTCGCTCGGCTGGCGCCCGGCGTGTGGGGCGTGGCACGGTGATGGCGAGTCGAAGGCTCGGGGGCCGCGAGCAGGTGCTGGTGGAGTTCCACGAGAGCGGACAGCTGCTGTGGATGCCCTTCGAGCTGCTGCGCCACGTCTGGGATCCCGCCGCCGCCTTCGCCTGGCAGACGCCGCCACGCGGGTCGGCCGACCGCTTCAGACTGCGCGTGCTAGCGCACGCGCTCGGGCAATGGCAGGCGAATACGGGCGCCTTGGCGACCCTCGACGTCGACCCGCTGCCGCACCAGATTCAGCTGGTCCACGACATTCTGGCGTCGGGCAACCTCAACTGGCTCATCGCGGATGACGTCGGCCTGGGCAAGACCATCGAGGTCGGGCTGCTGCTCCACGCGCTCCAGGCCCGGAGCACCCAGCCGCAGCGCGTCCTTATCGTGTGTCCAGCCGGCCTCACGCGACAGTGGCGCGACGCTCTGACGCGCCGATTCCGCATGGACGACTTCCGCATCTACGGCGAGGACTTCACCCTGGCCGATCCGTCCCGATTCCCGCTGTATCCGAGGATGATCGCCTCGCTCGACAAGCTGAAGCGAGACCCGCACCTGTCGCTCTTCCGTGCCTCAGGGCGATGGGACATGATCATCTTCGACGAGGGGCACCGCCTCACGCGCAAGGCGTCGGCCGCCGGGCTGCGCTTCACAAGCTCCCAACGGTTCCGTCTCGCCGCCGAGCTGCGCGCCCATACCGACGCACTGATGTTGCTGACAGCGACCCCGCATCAAGGCGACACGTCGCTGTTCGGCTCGCTGCTCGAGTTGCTGAGGCCCGAATGGAAGGAGCTCATCGGGCACCTCAGCCATACGCCCGAACTCGTGCGAGACGTCGTGTATCGGAATCGCAAGTCACAGGTCATCGACATGGCTGGCGACAATCTCTTCGAGGGGCATACCGCGGCCCTGGTCGAGTGCCCTGGCGAGGCCGCCGAACTCCGCATGACCTCCTCGCTCCTCGAGTATCTCCGACGAGGCTACAAGGCCGCAGCAGACGACGGCACGCCGCGCGCACGCGCCATTGGTTTCGTGATGACCGTCTATCGCAAGTTGGCCGCCTCGAGCATGGCCGCGCTGCGCGAGGCCCTGACGCGGCGCCACGCCCGACTGAAGGAGCGAGCGGAGACCGAGGGGGTCGTGTCGCTGTCCCCTGTCGCGTCAGAGGGCTCGCCCTGGCTGAACAACGAGCGGGACGAGGAGGATGACGGATTCATCACAGCCGAGGATGACCGTTTCGCGGTCGAGGCCGAGGTCGAGGCGCTCGACGACCCACGCACCGACGCCTCGTTCTTCGAAAGCGAGCTGAAGGCGCTCGAGCAACTCATCTCGCTCGCCGACTCGGCGGTGGAAGCGGACGGGAAGCACGCGGCCTTCATCGGAAGGCTGCTCCCCGCCCTCATGCGCTCGGACGGGCCCGAGCCGAATCGGGTGCTGATCTTCACCGAATATCGAGTGACGCTCGAACTGCTTGTCCGGTCGCTCGGCGAGGCACACGGCACCGACCGCGTCGTGGCGATCCATGGCGGACTCGACACGGACGCGCGCCTCGAGGCCGAAGGGGCTTTCACGCGTGGCGGCGCATGGTTCCTCGTGTCCACGGAGGCAGGTGGCGAGGGCCTCAACCTCCATCACGCGTGCCACACGGTGGTCAACTACGACCTCCCATGGAACCCGATGCGCCTCGTGCAGCGGATCGGGCGCGTCTACCGGTACGGTCAGCGGCGGCAGGTCCGCGTCTACAACCTCTTCGGAACCTCCTCGCTCGACAACTCCGTGGTCGTCGAGATGTACCGCCGCCTCGAACAGGTCGTGGAGGACCTCGCAGGCCTCGGTGGCGAGTTTCACCCGCGGCTGCATGAGGAGATTCTCGGGGAAATCGCGGGGCTCCTCGATGTCGAACACGTCATCGCGTCCTCCTTCGACGACAGCCCGCGCCGAACACGGGAGCGCCTTGACGATGCCCTGACCCGCGCCGAGCGGGCCCGCCAGCTTCAGCAGGAGGTCCTCGCCCACGCGCGCGGGTTTTCGCGGGATCGCTTCGAGGCAGAGCTGCGTCTCGACCGACGTCACCTCGAAGCGCTTGTGCACGGCGTTCTGCTCGCCGAGGGCGCCACCTTCGAGGGCCGTGCGGCGAGCGGCACGGTCGGGATCTGGCGCCTGTCGAACGAGCTGATGCGGCTTCTCGGCGCGCCGCGCCCGACCCTGCGCCTCGCGTTCGACCCCGAGATCCGGCTGCCAAACGTGACGGTCCTCGCGTGGGAGCACCCGCTCGTGCGACGCCTCGTGCGCCAGGCGCTCGCGCCGGAGTTCGGTGGCGAGTATGCGACGCTGAGCGGCCTGCCCGGCGAGAGTCTGACCCTCGCGCGCCTGAGGTGGCAAAACGATCAGGGGCGCCGCCAGCACGAGGAGCTCGTGGCGCTCTGCCTGCCAGCCGACGCGGACGAGCCACCGCTCGTGAACCCGCCAGCGCTCGCATCCTGGCTGCTGAAGCCCGCGCAGGACGCCGAGACACGGCTCGACCAAAAGCAGCGCGGGGGCCATCTGAGCCGCGCCGAGCGGGCTCTCGAGTCGCGACTCGCCGACGGCTGCGGCGCTTGGCTCGGTCCGCAGCAGGTTACGCTCCTCGGGGTCGCCGAACTCACTCGGGAGCCGTGAACGCGCTCTCGGCCCTTCGGGAGCCATGCGCTCTCGGCCGCTCTCGGCCTCGAGCGGGTTGTCACGGTCCCGGCGTTCGGGTATTCGTTGGGAAAAGGGCCTCGGAACACGGCCCATCCGTCATCCTCGACCTGCCACCGGAGCCCGCCTCATGAAGGTCGCCCGTCGCCGCCTTGACTATCAGGTCACCCCTCTCGACCTCTGGCTCCGTCGCCGCGGGCTGACGCGAGCGGCGCTCAACCTCGCGCCGCCGACCGAAGACGGCCTCCTCGTGCCCCGCCCGCCCGCGCTGGCGATCGGGGCAGGGCTTGTCGCCTCGGCCGCCGCCATCACAGGTCGGACCGAGCCCACGTCCCGCAGAGGCTTCCTCCGGACTGGCTCGGGGATCGTGATGGCGGGCGCGCTCGCCCCGGTCCTGATGGGCAACGAGGGCTGTCCGGAGGGGACACTCGAGGGGATATTCCAGGCGATCGCGGTGCTGAAGGCCGCCTACGCCATCGCCGAGCACATCGGCGGCACGGCGGTCTTCAAGCTCTCGGGGGACAAAGGACAGATCGTCGAGCTGCTGCTCGACCTCCTCGGGCGCTCGCCCGACGGCGAGGACGTCGTCGATGCCGGCGTCGTGGAGCCGTACATCCCCGCCGACGGCCAGGAGCATGTCATCGAGTACGCGGGCCTGAACGGCGGCGACCCCGGCGAGCACCAGGTCAAGGGCGAGTCGGCGGGCGAGACGCGGCGCACTCTGTCCTTCCGGTACGGCTGACCGTGCGCGCCGCCGCGCCCCTCCTCCCGCTGCTCGTCGCGGCCCTGACGCTCGCGGGCTGCGAGCTCTTCGGCCCGCCTGACGGGGAGGAGTCTGGCCGTATCTTCCCGTGCCCAGGCCCGGAGGGCGAGACCATCCTCGGCGCCGACGGTCAGTGCCGCTGCAAGGACCGCGCGCTCACGCTGTCGTACAACAGCCTCGACTGCGCCGCGTGCGACTCGCAGGACGTCGATGGGCGCTATTGCCGCTGCGGGGCTGGTGCGCTGCTCGACATGAGCCTCTGGGGGGACGTCGCCGCCTGCCGGGCCCCCGACGTCCACGCACCGTGCGGCCCCAGCGCCTTCATGAGCTCGGCGGGCGCCTGCACCTCATGCCAGCAGACAGGCGGCCCGGGGGCGTCCTGCGGCGGTCCCTGTGGCCCGTGCCCGCTCGGTCTCACGTGCGTCAACGGGACATGCAACGCGATCGTCGCGTGCGATCTCGTCGCCCAGTCGTCCTTCGCGCCATGCGGGGTCCCGGCCACCTGTGGCTTTCAGGGCTGCTACTTCCCCGGCTCGACCCTCGCGGCGGGCGCGCAGTGCTACTGCGACGCGGCGACGCCGACCTGCTGGGGGCGCTTCTGCGGCTTCGTCACCCCCCTGTGAACCGACTGCCAGCGCGCGCCCGTCTCCGCTCGCCCCCAAGGGGGAGCACGCGCTGGCACCGGTGCGCTCCCGCAGGTGGTCAGGGCGCTCGTCGCCGACCCGGCTCGGCGGCGGCGGGCGGCGCAGGTCTTCCGGGTCTGACCGGGTCTGACCGGCCCCTTGACGGTTGGGGCACGGACGGGCGAAGGTCATGGACCCTGCGAATGAGGCTCCGATGCACCTGCTCGCCAGCGACGATGTCCAGACCGCCCCGAGCCCCGCCGCCCGCGTGGAGCGCGCCCTCCGCGAGGTGACGGCCGCACGCGAGGCCGCACGGCTCGATGAAGCGATCGAGCGGGCACGGACGACGCTCGCCTGGCAGGACACGGCCCACGTCCGGCGCGAGCTGCGCGCTGGCGTGGCGCGTGAGCTCGGCTTTGCGCTGACGCTCGTCGGAGATGCCCGGGGGGCCCGCGAGGCGCTGCTGCTAGCGCTCGACATGGCCGGCCCCGACGTGCCGCTCGTCGAGCAAATCCGGGCCGCCCTCGCGACCCTCGAGCTCGTCCACGGCGACCCTGAGCGCGCCCGCGTCCACCTCGACGCACGCACCGCCCACCGCCGCGCCTGCCTCACCGCAAAGGCCCGGGTCGAGCTCTACGAGGGCCGATTCCAGGCGGCCGAGCAGGTCCTGCAGGAGGCCGATCACGCCCCTGGCGGAACCCCGGCGGGCAACGCGCTGAACCCGCCCGCGACGGTCCTGCGCTGCCTCGCCGCGATCTGGGCGGGACGGCCGGACCAGGCGCGGATGCTGCACGACGGCGTCGCAGACCACGCGAATCCGCTCTGGCAGCTGACGCGGGTCGCCCTGCTGCGGGCGCTCTGGGCGCAGTCGGGTGACGGGCGCTATCTCCAGCTCGCGCTCGCGGGCGCCGAGCAGCTGCGCTTCCAGGACGCGACGCGCGACATCCCCGGGCTCGGGGCCGCCGCGGCCTCCATCCACGCGGCCTGCCTGTTGCTCGCTGGGGATGTCGCCCTCGCCGCGCAGACCGCCGAGGAGGCCATCGCCGCGCTCGGACCGACGGACCGGCCGTGTCTCCCGGAGTGGCCGCGCGCCGCGATCCTGTTCGACGCGCTGCTCGTGCTGCGTGACGCGGGCGAGGAGCGTCGTCGGGCCGAGCTGCTCGCGCAGTGGGACCACCTCGGCTGGACGTCCTGGGCTGCGCGCATGGCGGTCGTCTGCGGCCCGCGTGCGGCGCGCGTCACCACGGGCGAGGAGGCGGAGGTCGCCGTCCGGGAT
Source organism: Pseudomonadota bacterium (assembly GCA_005788935.1). The sequence goes on along the minus strand of SYAK01000578.1, from coordinate 1,051 downwards.
GACGCGGCCAACCTCGAAGCCTTCGCGGTGCGGCTCCTGACCGACCCTCGCAACGTCCGGGTCGCGGCGCTTCGGGCCCTCGGCGGCGCCACGCGCGCGCTCGGCGTGACGTGGCTCGGCCCGGATGGAGCCCCGCTCGCGCATCTCGGCGCCCAGCCCGCAGAGGACGGCTCCGACACGGTCGAGCTGGCCATCACCGACGCGGGCCGCCTGCGCTTCGTGCGGCCCCAGCGCGACGCCGTCGGAGCCCTGCCGCAGGAGACGGTCGACGCCATCGGCCGGGTCGTGACGCTGCGCGAGGAGGAGGCTCGCCGCGTCGAGGGCCTGACCGACCACATCGCGCGCACGGACGCAGCCCGCCGCCTCGCCGAGGAGCGCCTCGAGCAGGTCCGCCGCCCAGGCACCGACCGCGTCCACGGCGGCCGGTTTCCGACCGTCGTCGGCCGCTCCGAGGCGCTCCGCGTCTGCCTGGACGCACTCGCGACGCTCGGCCGCGCCCGGACCGCGGTCCTCATCGAGGGTACCCCCGGGACTGGCCGCCGACACCTCGCACAGGCCGTCGCGACAGCGGCCTTCGACGACCCGACCGGGTCAGCCCGCGCCGCGACGCTCGATCTTGCGCTGACCCCGCCCAGGCTCCAGCGCGAGCGCCTCGACGTGGTCGTGGCCGCCCACGCTGGCAGCGGGACGGCCTTCATTCTGGCCAACGTCGAGCACCTCGCCGATGAGGCCCTCGCCCGCCTGCTCGATCTCATCGAGCGCAACCCGACCGAGCCACCACCCGCGCTGCTGACCCTCGACGCCCGCGCCGAGACCACCGCCGCGCGCACACTCCGGACCGCCCTCGCCCACGCCCGCGTGCGCGTCCCAGGGCTCGACGAGCGCCTCGAGGACCTGCCGCTGCTGACGGACGCCTTCGCGCGCGAGGTCGGTCGCCGCCCCGATGACCTCGCGACCGCCGCCCGCGCGATGCTCGCCCGGCGCGTCTTCCCTGGGCACGTGACCGAGCTGCGCGCCGCGGTGCGCGCCGCCTGCGTCAGGGCGCCTGGCG
>SYAK01000577.1 GCA_005788935.1 Pseudomonadota bacterium | reverse complement strand
CTGGACATGCTTCAGGATGTCGTCGAATTGTTCGGCAACGGAGCGCAGCGCATTGATGGGCATCGACACCTCTCGGGGGAGACCGGCGGAGGAACGTCCTCCAAAGCGGTCCCCGGTTCAAGAAAATCCCGCGTCACCGGGGCATCAGGTGACGATGTGAGCAAGGGGCGCGAGGACGCGCGCAACGAGTCCCGGTGTGGCGGACGCCCAGGGAGCACCCTCGAGGGCCTTGGCGCGGGCTGCGAGCGACGCGAGGGACGCCTCGAGCGCGCCCGAGGTGCGCAACAGGTCGAGGGCCTCGGCGATGAGGGCGTCACCTGTCTCGGCCCGCGGGGTACGGATGATCGCGAGCAGCCGCGCACGTGACGCGGGCTCGCCATGCTCGGCCACCCAGGCGACAGGGTGCGAGATCTTGCCCTCGGCGATGTCGGTCGCGGTGGCACCGCGCCCCTTGTCACCGAGAAGATCCAGCAGATCGTCCTGCAGCTGAAAGAAGACGCCGAGATCCTCGCCGTAGGCCGCGAGGTCCGCCCGCTGGCCTGGTTCAAGCCCGGACGCCACAGCCCCGAGGGCGCACGCGGCACCGAAGAGGACGCCCGTCTTGGCGCGCGCCATGGTCTCCCACTCCGCGGTGGTCGGCGCATCGCGCCCCTGAAGCTCGAACTCGAGCCCCTGCCCTTCGATGACCCGCATGAGCGCACGCTGAAGCAAATCCACCGCGACCCCGGAAGCATCCGCTCGGGACGCGAGCGAGGCGCCCGCGAACATCAGCCAGGAGCCGGCGTTGATGGCCTGCGGCATCCCGAACGCCCGCCAGACGGTGGGGCGCCCGCGCCGGACCTCATCGCCGTCCTGGACGTCATCGTGGACGAGCGTGCCGTTGTGGACGAGCTCGACAGCGACCCCGAGCGCGAGTCCCGCCGAGACATCGCCCCCAAGGTTCGTGGCGATCCAGCCCGGAATGAGCGCGCGGAGACGCTTGCCCCCCGTCTCGAGGTGATAGCGCAGGGCCGCGTGCACGACGTCGGGTCCCGCGACCGCGTCTGCGAGCATGCGCTCGACGTCCCCGAGGTGCTGCCGGGACACAGCGTCGAGCGAGCGAAGGCTGGGGGCAGGGCGCTGCGGCGAGGACATGGTGAGCTCCTGGAGACCGACGCCGTTTGGCTCAGGCCGAGTCGAGGCGCGCACCCTCGCCGGCAAGGTCGACCTCAAGACGCGCGAAGCCGAGCTCGGCGGCGGCGTCCGAGGCCCGCGCGATGGTCTCCGGATCGTCCGAGAGCGCCCACATGCAGTCCCCACCGCCAGCGCCCGACGTCCGGGCGATGGCGCCCGCGTCCTCGATGGCCCCCGCGAGCTGGCAAGGTCCGGTCGGCAGGATACCGAGCTCGCCGACCCGGTCGAAGAAGGCGAGCTCTTCCTGCAACTGGGCGGCCTGCGTCAGGATCCGCCCGACATCGCCGGCGCGGAAGGCGTCGATGAACGCGTGGGTCTCGGCAGCGAGGGGGTCGATGCAGGCCTCGAAGCTCTCGACGTCGTCGAGGCGCCAGGCCCCCACCCGCTCGAGCAGGGCGCGGGTCGAACCGCCGAAGCCACTGTAAAAGACGGCGGCGTGCAGCCCAGCAGGCCAGCTCAGGGGCTCGAGTTGCGGCTCCGCGCTCGCCCCCTGCCCGGGCCGGTAGACCATCAGCCCGCCATGAAGCGCTGTCGCGACGTCATAGCCGCTGCCGACACCACCCTGGCCGCGACGATGGGCCGCGACAATCTGCCCGAGGCCCGGGAGCGGCCGCCGCGTGTGCGCCGCCAGGGCCTGACAGGCTGCAACGCAGACAGCGGACGATGCACCGAGGCCCGGCTTGGCGGGTCCAGCTCCGAGCTCGCTGCGGATCTCGACGCGCGCCGGGGTCGCCCCCGGGAAGAGCGAGACCGCCTCGGCGAACATCGGGACCTTGTCGAGCCGCGCGCCGACGAGGCCCAGTTCGGGCGCATCGATGCGCCATCCGAGCGCGGAGTTCGCCACGAAGCGCACCGTCACCCGCGGGTTGACGCTGACGGACAGCGCCGCGGTCCGTCCCGTGGTCACCACGTATTCCCCGGCCAACATCAGCTTACCGGGTGCGCTCGCTTGAATCACCGTGACTCCTGCTGGCCTGCGACGTCGCGCCGCTCAGGTCCGTCCGGAGCGACACGAAGCGTGGGGCCTCCGCCCGGACCTGACCGGAGAATCTTCGCCACTCCGGGCACGGACGTCAACCGCTCTGCAACAGCATCGGCATCCGACACCGGGCAGAAGACCTTGACGTTGGGGCCTGCATCGACCGTGGCCTCGACCTGCAAGCCACGGGAATCTCGAAGCTCATCCACAGCCTGTAGCGCCGCGAGCGTGCCCGGCTGCCAATAGCAAACCGGTGGATTCGCCCCCATCGCGGAGGCGTGCATCCGCCATGTCGATACGCGCATTGCATGAAAGAGTGCGCCCACGTCCCGCTCCACCAGCGCGAGCTCGGCCTCGCGGAACGTCTCGAGGGCCGCGGCGACCCATGGCCCGTAAAACGGCGAGGTCGCGCGGGTGTGGTTCATGCCGTCGCGCGAGCTGACACCCTTGCGCGACGCCGAGACGACGGCGATCACGACCGCCAGATCGAGGTGGTCGACAGGCGCGACAGGGCGTGCCGCAGGGCCGTCCCACGCGACCCAGCCACCGTAGACGCTGCGCGCGGCGCTGCCCGACCCGAGGCGCGCAAGCTCGGACAGCGTGCGGGCGGCGGGCGGGTCCAAAGGATCGAGCCCGGCGAGGCCTCCGAGCGCGACCGCGAGCGCCGCCATGCCCGACGCCGAGCTCGCGAGCCCCGCGGCTGTCGGGACGTGGTTCCAGCTCTCGATCTCGAACGGTGTCGCGACGCCCCAGAGCGCGCGGGCCCGCGCCATCACGACCCCGACGCGCTGCGCCTCGGCCCCCTCGAGGGGAACACCATCGAGTCGCATGACGTCCTGCGGCAGCTCTGGCGCGAAGCGGGCCCAGGTCTCCGTGAAGAGACCGTCGAGCGTGAGCGACAGGCTCGGCACCGCGGGCAGGTTCGCCTCAAGGGGGTGCTTGGCCGTGGCCTTTCCCCAATACTTGATAAGCGCAATGTTGACGTTGGCCTCGGCCCGCACCCAACCGTCCAGCACGAGACCGCTCATGCGTCCCCTCCCGCGAAGAAACACCCCTCGACGCCTGGCAGCGCGCAAACCGCCGCGAGATCGAGCGTTGCAGGTCCGAGGATGAGCACCGCGCCTCCGCAGCCCGCCCCCGTCGTCTTGGCCCCCCACGCGCCAGCCTCGCGCGCAGCGCTGACGATGGCGGCGTGCGAGGTTGTCACGACGCCGATCGCCTGAAGCGCGTCGTGACACGCGTCGCACGCCGCCCCGAGACGAGTCCAGGCGCCCGAGCCGAGGGCCGCGAGGGCCTCGTCGACAGCCGCCCGGGCACCCGCGAGCGCGGCGGCGAAGCGTTCGGGTTCGGCCTCGCGCAGGGCGGCCACCGCGGCCACGGCGTCACGTGTCGAGCGTTCACGGCGGGTCCATGCGAGCCAGAACGGTGGGAGGCCGGCCCCGCGGCCCGTCTCGGCGGTCTGGAGCCAGGCGAAGCGATGGTCCTCCCCCGCAGCGCCCGGCACGGCCTGCGGATCGAAGACCAGCGCACGCTGCCAGGCGATGACGGCGTCGTCGATGCCGCTCGCCCGTCCATGGGCGAGCTGTTCGAGCTGGTGGGCCCGTTCCCGGACTCTGAGAGGGTCGGACGGTGACACATCCGCGAGCGCGTCGGCAGCCCGGACGAGCGCGACCGCGAGCGCAGCTGAGCTCCCGAGCCCCGCGGCGAGCGGAAGGTCGCCCGCGAGGCGGACAGACAGCGAGCGACCTTGGGCGCGCGCGCGCGCCGCGAGGCCAAGGGCGTCACACATCGCCGCGACGAGCCGGGCCCCCTCGGGAGGCCCCGCGTAGTCCAGGACAGGCGCATGGTTGTCCGAGTCGGCGTTCGGAGCGGTGGCGAGCGACACCTCGACGTGCCGCGAGAGCACGGGCAGCGCGACCGCCTTCAGGCCGTGGAGCACGAAATGCTCCCCCACCAGAATCGTCTTGCCGCACGCCCGAGCGGTCGCATGACGCGTCGCGATCAGCTGCACCCCGTGGTCGAGCCGCAGGTGTCGCACTTCAGGCAGGTCCCGTTGCGCACGAGGGTCATGTGTCCACACTCGGGGCAGGCGTCACCGACGTAGCCCTTCATGCGGGCCTCGGCCGCCTTGGACCCGCCACGCCCCGCCACCCGCGGCCCGCCGCCGCCTGCGAGCATCATGGCACCCGCGCCGTCCTGGACGACCCCCACGGCCCGACTGACCGGACGAAGACGAGCCGCCGAGGTGGCGTCGGGCCGGCGCGGCATCGTGGGTCCCTCCTCCATCTCGGCGAGGCTGTCCTCGCCGGCGTCGGCAACGAGGTCCTGCGGCTTGACCTGCGCCAGCTCGTCACGCCCGAGGTAGGTCACCGCGAGTTCGCGGAAGATGTAGTCGATGATCGACGTCGTCATCTTGATGTAGGGATTGCCCTGCACCATGCCATTGGGCTCGAAGCGCGTGAAGAGGAACGCGTCGACGTACTTCTCGAGCGGCACGCCGTGCTGAAGCCCGAGTGAGACCGCGATCGCGAAGCAGTTCATCATGCTGCGGAACGCGGCCCCCTCCTTGTGCATGTCGAGGAAGATTTCACCGAGCGTCCCGTCCTCGTACTCGCCG
>SYAK01000061.1 GCA_005788935.1 Pseudomonadota bacterium | reverse complement strand
GTAGCTAATGCATGTCCTTCCTTGCTCGCACGACGGCACCTCCTGCCCGGAGGAACCATCGCCGAGTCCTGGCCGTCGCGATCACTTTGGCCGCCCCGAGCGCGATCACGTTCGCTGCCCCGGGTGCGGTCACCATGGCCGCCCTGACACGATCAGTTTGGCCGCCCCGGCCGCGATCACTTTTGCTGCCCCGGGTGCGGTCAGTTAGCCCGCCCTGCTACATCCCGGCCCTGCCAATGCGCTTCCGACATCCCGACCGGCATCATGTTGACGCAGAGATCGCGCGGCTTCGGAAAGCCGAGCTGCGGTTCGTCCAGCAAACTCCGGATGTCGTTGAAGTCATGCGCGAGGAATGCATGCGTGTCGGGTCGAATCATGAATCAGGCCTCCTTCAGTTAAATCAGTAATATAAATTGAAATCAGGATATACCTTGAAGAACCATGAAACCGGCGCTGCAGTCACACGGGAGACGCCGAGCTACTCCTCCAGGTTCAGCATGGCCTCACAGTCTCGAGAGGGCCTACGTGTGCCTGCATCGTGCGCCATGCCATCTGTCACATAGGTTCAAACGGGCTGTGGCCACCCTCTGATGGGTGCCTGAAGCTGTCCCTTCCCTTACACCTCAAGGCGCTCAACGTCTGCGCAGGGACGAAGGACGTCACGACCACGGCTCGACCGGAGATTGGCCGACCGCAGGAAAACCACTTGCGACGACTCTTGACCCCTTCCGAAGAGACATCAGCGTGGTATCCACTTCCGCACGGAGCCGCGCAGGCACCGCGATGTGAAGTGTCCGAGACCGGCGGCGAACCGATGAACACCCAACCGACCCAACCAGCAACGGATCCTTGGACGAGCCTCGGGCTCTCACTCGAGGAGGCCTTCCAGCAGACGCTGACCTGGATCGTGTCCTTCGCGCTGCTGCTGCTCCTCGTGATGCTGTGGTGGCGCATCTTCCGCGTGTGGCGGACGGCTGCGAAGGCGCACCGTTGCGTGCATGACGAGACCGCCGCGGGGACGCTCAGCACGCTCCGCGACGCCCTCCTCTCGGCCGGTCTGACCCACATCGGCGCCGCCATCACCCGCTTCGAGCGGAGCCTCGTCGCGGTGCCGGGCGGCGGCCTCCGGAGGACTGCGAGCGCGAGCTCCTACGTCAATCACGAGGCCATCGTCGCAGAGGCCAACCCATCGGGTCGAAGCCACTTCAACCCGGTCATCTCGGTGGACGCGCTCGACCAGGTCCCGGGCTGGTGCACCGGGCTCGGGATCCTCGGGACCTTCGTGGGCGTCTCCATCGGCCTCGGCGAGATCGGCGGGCTCAGCGAGGCGTCGTCGAAGGGCGCGAACCTCGACAAGGCGATCCTTCCGGTCATCGAGAACCTCGCGTCCGCCTTCTGGACCAGCATCTTCGGGGTCATCGCCGCGACGCTCGCGGGCTTTCTGACGCGCCGGTCGTCGGATCTCGTCGAGCGCACCTCGGCCGAGCTGTGCCAGAGACTTGAGGCCCTCACCAGCGGCGACTCCGGCACGACGAACGCGCTCGCCGACGTGACCGCGCAGGTGCTGAACGACGCGGTCGAGTCAGAGCTCGTCACAGACTTCATCGACCGGGTCGAGGACAACCCCCTCGACCTGATGCTCCAGACCGCGGTCGAGCGCGTTCTCGAGAACCCGACGCTCGTGGCGCTGGTCGGGCAGGCGACCCTGGCGATGAACCAGCGCTTCGACAGGTTCGTGAAGGTCATCAGCGACCGCGTCGAATCCAGCCAGCAGATCGCGGAGGACCACGTCAAGGCGTTCACGGAAAAGGCGGTCGGAAGGATCAGCGCGGCCGTGAAGGGACAGATGGCCGAGATGGCGGAGGAGTTCAGGTCGTTGCGAGATGGCGCCGCGAGCCTCTCGACCCAGCTCGCCGCGAGCGCGTCCGAGTCGTCCAACCTGCAGCGGTCGATGCACGAGTCCGCCGCGACCGCGCGTGACAGCATGGAGGCGGTCCGGAAGGTCGCCTCCGAGCTGGGCGGGCTCGTCGCCACGATGCGCCAGAGCCTCACGCAGACGACGACCGAGCTCGACGACTTCGCGCGCCGCCTCGGCGACCGGATCCGGTCGACCCTCGAGGAGACCCACACGACGACCAGCGGCATCAAGAGGCAGCTGACAGAACTCACGAGCGGCTCGGATGCGCTCACAAGGGCGCTCGAAGGGCTGCCCGGGATCGTCGGCGCCCTCGGGACCTTCCAGGAGGGCCTCTTCACACAGCTCGCGCAGGCTCAGACCCGCGTGACGGAGACCTTCGTCAAGCTCGAGGCGGAGATGAGGAAGGCGCAGGTCCAGCAGGCCACGGCGCTCACGACCGCCTTCGGGGATCTGAGGCGGCAAGTGAGCACCGACCTCGAGGGCGCGGCTCAACAGCTGGTCACCGCGCGCGACACCCTCGACGAGGGCCGACAGCGGCTCGATGCGCTGCAGGCCGGGATTGGCGAGAGCGTCAGCCGCCTGCGCGAGGCTGGCGAGAACCTGCGCGTGACCTCGAGCGAGACGCGGCAGATGGCGGTGAACCAAGCCTCGATGCAGGCAGCGCTTAGGACGTTGCTCGACCGCGCGACGCTGCTGACGGACGAGCTGCGGACCCTGCCGTCGATGAACCACGGACTCGTGCAGCACCTCGAGCGGATGTCGTCGGACTTCGCGAGCCTCAAGACCTCCCTCGACGCGGTCTCGACAACGACGATCGCGGGCGCTCTCGACGAGCTGCGGCAGTCGCTGTCGGGCACCGGTCTGGCGAACGAGCTGCGAGGCCTCTCCGCGCGGCTGACGGAGGTGCGCGACGCCCTGAAAGCGAACCAGGGCGGTGCGCTCGCCGCGACACGCGGGCCCGAGTCGCTGGGCGCCCACGCCCAGAGGCTCAACCTGTCGCTGAGGAAGACCGACTCCGAGGCGGGCCCGTGACATGAGGCGACACCGCGCAACCCATGATTTCTGGCAGAGTTACGGCGACCTCGCGATGGGGCTGATGGCGGTCTTCGTCTTCATCCTGATGCTGCTGCTGCAGCGCGAGGCCCGGAAGTCCGATGCGCTCGCGAAGGAGACGGAGCGAGCCATCAAGGCTGAGAAGGCGCTCGAGAAAGACCGTGAGACCTTCGCGACCGAGCTGCTGAAGCTCCTCGATGACACGTGGGCCATCGTCGAGCGTCAGGACGCGGCAGAGAAGTGGCTCTCCTCGGTGCTGAGGGAAGGTGGTTGCCAGATGGACCTCGGAGAGGACGGCACCCTCCGCATCTCCGGGCAGGCCGACGTCAACGCGGCGCTCTATGTCACGGGCGACACGGCCCTCTCCGAGACCGGCAAGGCAGCGCTCGGCAGCTGCGCCGAGAGTTTCAAGCTGCTCGCCAACTGCCTGAACCCACAGGACGCCCTGACGACCGACAACGCGCGCATGTGTCGGCGGATCCTGGAGGGCGTCACGGAGGGACGAGAGCGCGAACGCGTCCAGCAGTTCCGCGACGGCATCGAGGCACTTGTCCTGGAGGGCACCACCGACCGCAGCTCGAACTTCTCCGTAACGGGTGCCAACGGTCGACGCACGGGCGCCGAAGAGGCTCGCAATTACGCAGAGAACGCGCGCCTCGGGGCCGAACGCGCGCGCCAGGCGATGGTCTACCTGCTGGGCCTCGTCCGCGACCGCAACGCCGACGATTACGACGCGCTGCCGGTGCTGATGAGCCGCCTGCGCGTCGAGACCTCGAGCTTCGGGCGCTTCCTCGCCGGCCCTCCCGAGTGGCGCGAGCCGGTCTGCGAGGGCGACGCCGACACCTGCGACAAGGCGCGCCGCCTGTCGCTGCGGGTGCGCTGGAAGAAGGGCGAGCTGCGCAAGCCCTACGAGGAGGTCCGCAGGAACATCTGCCGCCGCCTCGAGAACCCCGAAGACCCCTTTACGCTCGGGCTCAAGACAGCTGGCACCGACATCGCCGAGGCGCGCGCGAAGTACCAGTGCGCGCCAGCGGCCGCCAGCGACGCTCAGCCCACGCCGTGATGGTTCCGCCGCCAGGCCGGTGTGGGGCAGGTCGGCCAATTCAAACATATTTAAAATATTAATAATGAGCCAAGTGCTGAATGAGCACATCGAATCCGACACGCAGACGGCGCGCTCTGATCAACCTATCGTGCGAGCGACATTCGCCCCATCGTGAGGGTCCCGAATGTCGGTGGGAAGTGAAGGCTCCCTCTTGGAACTGCGGCCACCGTTTCGAATCGAGGCGCGGATGATGGCGCCAGGATCCGATCAATCCAGTAGAAGCTTACCAGATGTGGCGTCGTCTCGGAGGGGGATCTCACGGCGGGAAGAACGAAGCAGTATGGCAATTCTCTCCACTCCGCCGCAATGTATTGCTGCTCACTCCGAGCCCAGCGACGCGTGGCCCCAAGCACCTTCTCGATGGCCACCCGGGCCGCGTCATCGTTCAGCGCGGACCGGTCCCGATACATCCGGGCGAAGACGTCGCTCCAGACCTCCGCCAGCCGCTTCGCGTGGCGCTCGAGGAGGTTCCGCTCGTGGACCGTCGACTCGGCCAAGGTTGGGCGTGCTGCCACATCCATCAGGGTCGGGAGTGACACCTGCGTGGCCTGCTCTCGGAGCCCAAGCGTGACGCGACCGCGCGTGCAGGCGGCCGGGTCCGGTGGGAATGCGAGGCGCCCTGGCGCCACGACGGCGGCCGAGTGGAACGTCGGAGGGCCCTCCTTCGGGAGGCTTTCGAATTCGTAGAGGCTCGCGATGTAAGGCGTCGCAGCCGAGATGGCTTTGGCCGCGGGCAGGACGAAGAGCATAGGGACATCAGCCACTTCGAGGATGATATAGGGGTATGTGACGTCGCGGCACCACGAGGCGACCTTGACCTTCTGGAGTACGTACTTCCTCGCCATGGCGTCGTCGAACAGCATGTGTTTAGCATGAAACTCTGCATAGACAGTGGTCCAGCACGCTCCAAGCGTCTTGGCGACCTCCTCGACGGGACTCTGGCCACGCGAGGGCTGGGGCGCTGCGAGCTGGCCTGGGACGAACCGCGGCGCAGTCGACGAAACAGCGCCTTCCCGACGACTCACGGCCTCATACAGACGCTCGGTGAGCGAACCAACGCCCTCGGTGCTGCGCTTCACCGCGGGGGCGCCCCCCGTCGACGAAATCTCGCCGTCGGCCCCTCCAGCCGTGGCGCCTGCGGGAGCCGTCTGCGCCATCGCCCGCACGCGGTGGGCGGCTTCGCCCTCGGGCTCCAATGCATCCGGCCGGCGCACATGGAGCAACGCCTCGAGCGCCGCGAGCGCGCCCTGCGTGGCCGCCACCGCCGCCTCAGCCGCTGCCTTGAAGGTCCTTGACGCCTTCCGGGCCGGCTCCGTGGACGCAGGGGCCTTCGACACAGGGGCCTTCGACGCAGGGGCCTTCGACGCAGGAGCGCGGCCCTTCGGCCGCACGACCACCTCGATGGGCTCCGCATGCCGACCTGTGACCGTCTTCGTGACCGGCTCGCTCTTCGCCCGTGGCATCCCGTCCTCCCTCAAGGGTCGTGGTGCACTCGCCCCAGTACGCCGCGCGCTCGCCCCCGCCACGCTCCAACGCGCGCACCGAGGGAGGCCCCAGCGGTGCCGAAAGGCCCGATGGTGCGCTCACGCGTCCCTCTCGCTCGTGATGAGGTCCCTGAAGACGACCTCGTAGATGCCCTCAGCGGCAAGGCGTAGCACCGCCCGAAACGCGGTCCGGTCATGTGCGCGCGCAGGTCCGCCTCGCGCCTCTTGAAGGCATGGTCGAGGTCGAGGCTCCAGCGGAGGTCTCGCGCGAGCCCGAGGACCTCGGAGGGCCAGGGCGGCCCAATGTGGAGGTCGGCGCCCTCGGCGGGCAGGTCGTCGAGGTGCCACGGCTCCTCGCGGGCCGGACGATAGACGCCGCCCCCTGAGCTTCGGAAAGCATCGGGCGACTCGCCAACGACCGCAAGCCGTGGGCGCCCGCTCGGGCCGCGCCGGGTCGAAGTCGAACAGACACAACCCATCGACGTGGCCGTGGTCGCGTCCGATCCGCTGCTCGAGCCCGTTCGGGCCGACGAGGGCCCACCCGTGACTCCGCGAGGCCAGCTCCCAACCCGACGCCTGCATGGCCACCCTCCCGTTATCGACGCCCCGAGGTCGTCAGACCGGCACCCCGTAGTGCCCACAGATGGACCCGATCCCCCCGGACGCGAGCCGCTCGCCGGTCATCCGAAGGGTCCAGGCGCCGCCCTCGTTGGACAGCTGCAGCAACTCCACCGCGTCGGCTGTCTTGAAATGGGAGGTCGGGATCGGGAGGGTCAGCACGGGCCGCGTGTCGGCCTTGCCGCGCAGCGTCACCTTGACGCCGCCCGTCCGGCCGAGGCTGTGGTCCACCGGCCCCTTGCTGTAGAGAAAGAACGCGACCGCGAGCCGAGTGTTGGGGGCGAGGCGGTCGAGGGCGATCACCATCGCGGCCTTGCCACGTCGCGCGACCGTCTGCGCCTCGCAGGCGACCGCGCCATCGCGCGAGCGCTGCGCCCCGAAGAAGACGAGGTCGGTCGTGGCCTTCGCCCGGAATGTGCCACCCGTCGGATACAAGCGGACCGCCGCCAACTCGAAATCGGCGCCATCTGGCACATTGTCACATTCGAGCGTCAATGACAGCGTCTCCGTGATGCCATAGCCCTCGAGCCGCCCCGTATCGCCGAGCTCGAGCTCAGTCAGGGCAGGCTGTGGCGGAGGTGCAGGTCTTGGCGCAGGTGCGGGCTGAGAGCCCGCGGGCCGGGCCGCCTGTGTCGGCTGCGGCCCCTCTGGAGACGCGGCAGGCTGCGACGCAGGGCTGTCGACGGCGATGCCGAAGCGTTGGCAGACGCTCGCGAGGCCTCCCTGAGGCAGCGCGTCGAGGCGCGACTCCACACGCCACTCGCCCCCCTCGTTGAAGAACTCGAGCAGCAGCAGGGCGTCGCAGTCGATGGCCAGGCCGGCTCCGTCCTTGTCCCCGACCGAGAGACCCTCGCGGCCGCTCTGCCCGCTGGGGTGCAGGGTCAGCGACAGGCCCTTGAAGGCCTTCAATGCGGGGCCAGCGCTCCGCTCGGAGTAGACGAACAGCCCGACGGCGACGCGGTGCTTGGGGTCGATCAGGTCGAGGTCGATCTGGGCGCCCGCCTTGTAGCTCGAGTCGGACGGCTCACGCTTCAGGCTGATGGCGCCGCTGCGGTGACGCAGCTGGTTGTAGAAGACCAGATCAGCCTCAGTCGCCCGCATCCCGCGGCCCTTGGGGCTGGGGCGGAGGTTGATGAGCACCAGGTCGACGAGGCCCTCTCGACTGCGGGGGCCGCTCAGCTTGAGGTTCACGGCGTTCGGCAAGCCGAGCGACGCGAGGCTCACCGTGGTCCCGATCGGCAGCCCGGGCGGCTGAGGTGCCGCCCTTGGCGCCAGGGCCGGCTGTGCAGGCGCATATCCCACGGACGGCTCAGCGGCGCTCGCGAGCTGCTGTGCTGACGCCTGAAACGTTGAGGGAGGAGCGGGAGATACCCTTTCGCGCGGAGCGGTCGGCTTCGCGTCCCGCACGGGCTCGCCCGGACCCGGAGGCTGCACGACCTTGCTCGTCGTCGCCTCGGCCATCGCCTCGAGCAGGCTCCGCTGAAGCGCCGCGTTGGCGACCCCGAGGCGCGCGAGCCGCTCGACGGTGAGCTCGTGCGAGGGGGCCCGCAGGAACCAGTCCCTGATGGCTGGCATGAGCCCCGCGAGCGCCGAGACCCCCGCGAACCGCTCCAGCACTGCGAGCCGCGCTGCGCGCTGCGCCGAGGCTTCGGCGGTCAGCTGCTCGGCGAGCTCGCGCAGATGCCGCTCCGCCGCGACTGCCCACGGCAGCCGGCTACGGGCGGCCCCCTCGAGCACGCCGTCAAGCCGCGCCCGCGTCAGCGCGAAGGCCGGCGAAGCGCGCCAGATCAGCCGCTCGACCGGTAGCGCCGAGTCCCCGACGACGTACGTCCCCTCGAAATACGCCGAGGCCTCGACCGCCTCATGGCCGTCGAGCTGCCCGCTCAGACCGAGCGGCCCGTAGCTCATGCCAGGCCGCCCATCGACGACGACCGCGTGATGCCCGGCGTAGTACGCGTCGAGCAGGAAGCGCGGGCCGTTGGCCTCGGGCGGCTGGATGCGCAGCAGCACCCCCTCGGCCGGGGTGCCCTTGATCCCCGCCTCCATGGCCTTCCGCACGCGCTCACGGAGGTCCCGCGGCCTCACCACCGGCAGGTCAGGGATCTCGCTCTGCTGCCAGAGCGGCGCGACGCCCCAGCCCTCGAAGACGACCGTCGCGGCCGTGTCCGCCCCCCACGCCGCGAGATCCTCGTGAGACGCGTCATCGTCATCCTGGAACGCGACCTGCATCGCCCTCGGGCTTGTCAGGACGCTCGCGACGAAGGCCCCGACGAACGGCAAGAGCGCGTCATAGAAGCGCAACGCCGCGGTCCGCGCCGCCTCGATCGACAGGCAGCCGACGACGTCGCGGATCAGGTCGGTCGTG
>SYAK01000576.1 GCA_005788935.1 Pseudomonadota bacterium | reverse complement strand
GCCCCGGGCGGCGCAGCCACGACCCAGGCAGGAGAGGCGGCCGGTCAGGACGCGGCAGCGGGCGCCTCGGGCGGAGGTGGCCCGAGCGAGACGCAGGCCGGTGCGGGCGGTCCAGGCGGACCTCCACCAGGGCCGGATACCCCGCTGGCGCCTCAAGGCGGGCCAACCCACTTCATCCCGAAGGCCATGCCAGCGGTCGCGGCGACGCGCCCGGAGAGCCTCGGTCTGCACAACGTCCAGAGCGTCCTCGGACCCGACCCCACGACAGGCGGCGTGTTCTTCGTCGGATCGCCGAACACCCTCGATGAGGCGCAGCAGGAGCAGCACGAGGCCATCGCGATGCCGCAGGGCACCGTTCAGGGAGTCGCCGACAAGCAGGCGGCCGACGCGAACCAGCTGATGGCCACCTTCTCGACCGCGAGCCAGGATCGCATCGGGCGCGTCGATGCAGACAAGGCCGCTGTCGCACCTCGCGTCGACAGCGAGGTCGCAAGCAGCCTCGCCTCCATCACAGCGGCCGCTGCGGCGGCTCGACAGACGGTCTCGGGAGGCTTTGCCGCAGCGAGCGGACGCATCCGCCAGAGCGCTGCAGCGGTCACGGACCGGGCGACGTCGGAGTGCACCTCAGCCACGGCCGCCATCGACGCGGCCGTGGCCGCCGCCCGAGCGACCATCGACAGCGACCACACGGCCGCGAACGGGCGACTGAACGGCATGCGGACCGCCTTCGCGACCGCGATCGGGACGACATTCCAGTCGGGTGCCAGCGACATGCGTCACGTCGGGACGCAGTACGGCCAGCAAGCGGCCGCGCTCGGGACCTCGAAGGCGCAAGCCTATGCCGCGCGGCCCCTTCCGCAGCGGAGCGGGGCCCGCACGTTCTTCGAGGGCGAAGACTACGAAACGAACAAGCGTCAGGCGCGCGTCGACGCCGCGAATCAGACCGGCGGGGCCTATCGCGATGAGTATGTAAAACGCGCAAGCGATGCCGCAGGTGGCCTCGGGCGGGCGATGCCGAAGGTCATCGAGGCTGGCAACGCCCACATCAACACGGTCGTCAGCGCGCTCGCGAGCAACAAGTCGAACACCCTTCAGGGGCTCGTGACCGCCGCCAATCAGGCGAAGCAGGCGGTCCAGACCATCACGAACGACATCCGCCAGCGGGCGCAGACCGAGGAGCAGAAGCAGCAGCAGGCGCTCACTGCGGCCGAGGCCCGCGCCCTCGCCGCGATCGACAGCCAGGCCCGCGATGCGTCGGACGCGGTCCGCTCGAGCGGTGACACGCTGAAGACGGCACTCGAGGCTGGCTACACCCAACTTGGCAACACGCTGACCCAGATGCTCGACGGCGCCCAGGCCGCGGCCGGGGGCGAGGCGCCGGATCCGGCCGCCCTCGAGCCCGCGCTCACCCAGGCGAGTGAGGCGATGAACGCCGCCGAGATGACGACGCGTCAGACGATCACGACGCAACTCGACGCGGGGCTCGCCAAGGTCCGCGAGATCGGGGCCAACACCGTCACCGGTCTGCAGACTGCGGCCACTCAGTCGGCGACGCAGGCCGGACAGACTGCCTCGGCCTTCGAGGGGGCGATGACCGCGCTGCGGACTGCGATGCAGGACCAGGTCGGGCAGCAGAAGACCGGGCTCCAGACGTCCTGCACGCAAGCCATCTCCGGCCACAAGAGCAACGCCGACACGGCGCTCACCAACCTTCAGGGGGAGCTCGACAACGCCCGGCAGAACGTCGCGAGCAACATCCAGGGGCACGTGACGACGCTCTCGGCGGACTTCGCTGGCCTCCAGTCCGGGCTTGGCGCCCGCATCGAGCAGGAGGCGACCAAGTCGGCCGACAAGATCAAGCCCGCCTGGGCCCGCATCGCGACCTTTGTCATCAAGGTCATCATCGCGGTCGCGGTCGCGGTCGCCATCGGAGCCCTCTGTGCGAGCGGAGTCGGCATCGGGCTCGTGCTGCTCGGCGGGGCCCTCATCGGGGCGGCTGGCGGCATCGCGAGTTACCTCGTCGATTGTGCCGCGGGGCAGGCGGAGTTCTCGTTGCGCCAGCTCGGCGTCGAGGCGTTGAAGGGGGCCATCGGCGGCCTGATCAACGCCGCGACGGGCGGCATCGCGTCGGGGGCGACGGGTAGCCTCCTGCAGCAAGGCGTGGCCGGCATCCTGACAGCTGGCGTCTCGAACGCGGCGGCCCAGTTCGTCGCAAAGGTCGCCATCAACACCGGCCTCAACATCGCGACCACGGCCATCACGCAGGTCGTCAACAACGTCTTCGACAAGACCGTCCCCTGGTCGCAGGTCCTGAGCTACGGCCAAAAGGACGCCTTCGTCGCGAACCTCGGGCCGAACCTCATCAGCGGCCTCGCGGGCTCCTACAACTTCGGCTCGGGCGGCGGCTACACGAACGCGCTGCAGACGGGCGCGTCGAGCCTCGTGGGGAGCGGCACCGCGGGTCTGGCCGGTGCAGGCATCACGGCGGGCGTCGGGCTGATTGGCGGCTCCGTATCCGAGGCCAACAAGGGCTCCTACGGGACGCCCGACGCGAAGGCGCAGAGCGCACAGCGCGCGTCGGTCGCGGCCGACGTACGCAACGACATCCCGGTGCGCAACACCTCGGCTGGCATCGGCTTCAACCCGCGACGTCCCTGAGGTGAGAGTCCATCATGACTGAGCAGGCCGAAATCGGGATCGCGCTCGCGGTGCTGGGCCCGCTCGCGGCGCTCGCATGGGGTTGGATGATCCGTCGCATCAGGCGCAACCGCAGCCTCGCTCGCGAAGGTCGCACGACGGTGGGTCGCCTGACGAAGGTGACCGCGTCATCCTCTGCACAGGGGTATCGCTCGACCGTCGTCCATTACGCATTCGAGGCCCCAGCACCCGGCACAGCGCACGCCGAGTCGCGGACATGGCACGGCAAGGCCCAGCTCTCGCCAGGCATCGTGGACCGCCCAGCCCCCGGCACCGAGATCTCGGTCGTCTACCTGCCCGCCGCCCCCGCCTGCAACGCGATCGCGCGCAACCGGGACGGCTACGGGATGGTCGTGATGATCGCCGCGATCATGACGGGGCTCTTCACGATGGTCGCCAGTCAGCTGTTCTGAGGGGGCTCACCGTCGTCGCGGGGCGGGCGGATCAGGTCCTCGAAACGGAACGACGCCGCGATCGGCGGGCGGCTCGCGGCGAGGGCGTCGAGCTCGGCCCGGACGTCGCTCCGAATCCGATCGTGACGCGCGGAGGGCGTCTCGGCGGGTACAGGCGAGACGTGGCGTTGCACCGCCCCGAGGGGCCCGAGGAGCTGGTGCGCCAGGTCGCCGAAGGCCCCCGCGCGCATCAGGAGCGTGAGCGGGCCTTCGAGATCGGCGAGCAGCCCCAGCCCGAGCGACGGGTCGGTGCCAAGACCCTCGAAGAGGCGCACGATGACGGCGTTGAACGTGAAGTCGGGGGCCTCACCGCCTTGCAGCAGCGTCTCGACCTCCGCGAGCGGGGCGAAGGCTGGGTCGAGTGGCGCCACGCGGGCGCCGATGACGCGGAGAGCCTCGGCGAGGTGCGGCACGACGATCTCGAGGACGACCTCGCGTGACAGCTCGCACGCGGACAGGCGAGCGGTCGGGAGCGCCCGCGCGGCTCCGTCGAAGCCGACGAGCACGGTGAGCGCGTCGTCGGGGGAGCCCTGTGGCGTCACGGCTGCGCAGAGGTAGTACCGCTGACCGTCGGGGCTTCGGGCGAGCTCCGTGAGCGGGATTGCGGGGCGCTGTCGGCCAGGTGGCGCTGTCGGCATCGGCGGAGTCCTGAAGAATCGAGAGCCGGAGGGTCGCGTGACGCGACGCCAAAGGCAAGCACACCCCGGTCGGCCGACGTCGGCCACGCGCCGAAAGTCGAGGCCTGAAAGACGCGGGGGTGGAGATCCGGACACGGAGACTGCAAGGCGCCTGGCGGTGCAAGTCCCTTTGACCTCGTTCCAGCAGCGGTCTACGCTTGGCCCCTCCCCCGCGCCCCAGTCGGGGACCCTCAAAGGAGCTGGACATGATGCGTACCGCAGGGGCCGCGCTGCTCTTGTCGTTGGGCCTCTTGGCCTGCCCGGACCAGCCGAGCACGCCAATGAGCACGTGGAGCACGGCCGCGAGCGACCTCGACCAGGCCCTGATGGCGGTCGCGGGCACCTCGTCGCGCGACGTCTGGGTGGTCGGTGCCACGCGCAACGTGCAGGATCCGGACGGACCGCTCGTGCTGCACTGGGACGGGGCGGCGTGGACGCGCCACGTGACCGGGCAACTCTTCGATGTGTGGTGGGTCCACCCGTTCGCGGATGGGACGACGTACTTTGGCGGTGCCGGCGCCACCATCCTGCAGCACGAAGCGGGCACGGAGGGCTTCACGCGCATGCCGACGCCTGGCGTCGCGGCCCACACGGTCTATGGCCTCTGGGGGGCCGCCCCCGACGATGTCTGGGCGGTCGGAGGGGTCGCGGGCCGCAGCTGCTTCGTGTGGCACTTTGACGGTGAAGCGTGGGGCGAGGTCGCGCTGCCCGACGACCTGCCGCGCGACGCGGCGGGTGAAATCCCGGCCTGCCTCAAGGTCTTCGGGCGCGGCGCCGGGGACGTCTGGGTGGTCGGCGGGGCGGGCCTCGTAATGCGCGCCGCGGCAGGCGGCGGGCCGCTCAGCCGGGTCGAGACAGGCTCGACGGCGGCGCTCTTCACGGTCCATGGCGGGCCAGACGGTCTGGTCGCGGTCGGAGGTGCCTCGCAGGGCGCCATCTTCGACCTCTCCGAGGCGGGCCTCGTCGACCGGAGCCCGCCAGGCGCGGCCCTCATCCAGGGCGTCCACGTGGCGCCCGACGGCGCGGGCGTGGCGGTCGGCGTCAGCGGGGCTGTCTTTGCCCGTGCGGACCTGGGCGCCCCATGGCGTCAAGTCGCGACCGGGCAGGCCTTCACGGCGCAGTCGTTGCACGCCGTCTGGCAGGACCCCGACGGTGGCGTCTGGGCGGTCGGCGGCAATGTGCTGAGCGCCGCCCTCGACAAGGGCGCAATCCTGCACATGGCCCCACACGGAGGGGCCGCGCCGCTGACCTGGACACCGCCAGCCCGCCCCGAGCCACCCGCGCCGACCTGCCCCGAGGCGAGCCTCGACCGTGCGCCAGATGGCAGCATCGCGCGCCGCTGGAATGAGCTGATGCTGCGGGCGATCGCGCGCGACCTGCCTCGTCCAGTGGTTCATGCACGCAATCTGTTTCATGTCTCTGTCGCCCTCTGGGACGCATACGCGGCCTTCGACCCAGCCCTGACCCAGGTCTTTGCGCAGGAGCGCGCGATCCCGCCAGGTGACGCCGAGGGTCTGCTCGCAGCGCGCGAGGCCGCGATGAGCCACGCGGCCTACCGCGTCCTCGTGCATCGCTACGCCAACGCGGTCGGAGGGCCTGTCTCGGCCGCCTGCTTCCGCGCCTTCATGGACAAGCTCGGACATGACCCCGACCTCGCCGCGTCCGACGCCGCGACCCCCGAG
The DNA here is from genome assembly GCA_005788935.1 of Pseudomonadota bacterium. Next base: position 4,446 of record SYAK01000576.1, on the reverse strand, counting down.
GCGCTTGGCGACCGCATCGGTCGCGCGATCGTGGAACAGCACCGGAACGATGGCGCCAACGAGGCCGAAAACTACAAGGATACGACCGGTTACACCCCCGCCAACCGGCCGCTCGTGGTCGACGTGCCAGGCACCCGCCTTGACGACTGGACAACGTGGCAGCAGCTGAACCTCGCGGTCGCCGAGACGCAGAACGGCCTCATCCTTGACGCCGGCGTGCAGGGCTACATCGGCGCCCACTGGAAGGAGGTCACGCCCTTCGCCCTCACGCGCACCGATCCCGACGGGCTCTACCTCGATCCGGGCCCGCCGCCATCCGATCTGGCCGAAGCTCGCGCGTCGGTCGTCCGACTGCTGCGCGTGGCGGCCAAGCTCGACCCGACGCTCCCAGAGACGCTCGACATCTCGCCAGGCGCCCTCGGCAACGCGCCGCTCGGCACCGACGACGGCGAAGGTCACGCCGAAAACCCCTTCACGGGCGAGGCTTACGCGCCGAACGTCGTCCGCGCGGGTGATTTCTACCGCGTGATGGCCGAGTACTGGGCCGACGGCCCCGACACCGAGACGCCGCCAGGCCACTGGAACACGATCGCCAACCAGGTCGCCGATCACCCCGAGTTCAGCCGCCGCCTCTTCGGAGAGGGTCCGGAGCTGACCCCGCTCGATTGGGACGTCCGCCTCTATCTCGCGCTGAACGGTGCGATGCACGACGCCGCCATCGTCGCGTGGCAGCTGAAGCGCGTCCACCTCGGCCCGCGCCCCATCAGCCTCATCCGCTGGATGGCGAGCAACGGCCAGAGCAGCGACCCCGCAGGCCCTGGATATCACGCCGACGGCCTGCCGCTCGAGCCCGGCCTCCTCGAGGTCGTGACGGCGGCCTCGGCGGCCGACGGCGAGCGCCACGCTCACCTGCGCCCATGGATGGGCGAGGTCGCGGTCTTCTCGTGGCGGGGCGAGCCAGGCGACCGCAAGCGGGACCTCGGTGGGGTCGGCTGGGTACGCGCGAAGACGTGGATGCCGTTTCAGCGACGCACCTTCGTGACGCCCGCCTTCCCGGGCTTCGTCTCGGGGCACAGCACCTTCAGCCGGGCGGGAGCCGAGACGCTCGCGCAGCTCACCGGCACGCCGTTCTTTCCAGGCGGGATCAAGCGCTTCACGCTGCCGAAGGGAGCCTTCCTGTTCTTCGAGAACGGCCCGTCCGAGGACCTCGAGATCCAGTGGGCCACGTATTACGATGCGGCCGATCAATGCAGTCGCAGTCGCATCTTCGGCGGCATTCACATCGACCTTGACGACTACCCCGGTCGGCGGGCCGGCCATGAGGTGGCCACCCGCGCGGTCGCGAAGGCGCAGACCTTCTGGAGCCCCGCTCCCGCCCGGTGAGACGGCCTGTGAGGCCCGTCAGCGCACACCGCGGCGGAATGGTGCACAGCGGCGACCAGTTGGTGTAAGAGGCGCGGCGCCACCCGTCCGCCTCCTCCGTCGTCTCCCTCGAAGGTCGTTCCGCCATGCTGAAACTCCCTGTCATCGCTTCATTCCTTGGCCTTGCTCTCGTCAGCGCCGGGCTGCCGGTGCGCGCCGAGCCGCTGTCGGCCGACCAGACCGCCCGGACGCTCGGCGGGCTCGACGTGGAGGCCATGAAGGGCGACGCAGCGCGCGCGAAGCTGCTCGCGGGCTTCGCGAAGACCGCCACGGAGAAGTGGGGCAAGTACGAGACCTCGTTCGGCGCGCCGATGCGCGCATGGGGCGCGACCGAGGTGCCGCAGGCGCCAGGCGAGACGGTCTTCTACCCGTTCTCGGGGCCCGATCTGCCGACGGCCGTCCAGCTGTTCCCCAAGGCTGGGCGGTATGTGCTCGTCGCCATTCAGAACGCCGGCCCGATGCCGGACCTCAAGGGCATGCCGGAGAAGGCCTTCAACAAGGCGATGGGCGTCTTCAAGCGCGGCTGGGTCGATTTCGCGCGACGCGGCTTCTTCCGGACCGAGGACCTCAAGGCCGACACCGCCAAGGGCGGTCCGCTGACGGGGGTGACGCCTGTGCTGCTCGCCTTCGCGTCGCGCCTCGGCTTCACCGTGACCGAGGTCGTACCCGTCCGCGTCAAGTCCGACGGCGGCGACCTCGAGCCCCACCCTGGAAACCGTGCCGAGTTCGACACCTGGAAGTCCATCCGGCTTCAGGTGCGCCGCGGCGACGGCACGACGGCCACGATCGACTACGTCCAGACCGACCTCAGCGACGCGGGCCTCGAGAAGCAGGGCCACGTCCGGAGCTGGCTCGCGAGCGTCGCGAAGGACCGCATCATGACGAAGGCCGCGTCGCACCTGATGCAGAAGTCCTTCTTCGGCAAGATCCGCGACATCGTGATGAAGCACGGCAAGTCGCTCGTGCAGGACGAGACCGGCCTCGACTACAAGGACCTCGTCAAGTCGTACCAGGCGACGCTCTACGGGCGCTTCGAGAAGGTCCACCGCCTCTTCCCCGGCGAGCCGCAGACCGCGCTCGCGGCGGCGTACCGCGAGCGCAACGACGTCAAGCCCCTGCCCTTCAAGTTCGGCTACGAGAAAGACCGCGGCTCGTGCGTGATGGTGGGCGTCCGCAAGTGAGCGGTGCCTTTGTCTTCGCGCTCTGCCAGACCGGGGCGGAGGCCGCGCTGAAGGCCGAGGTGGCCACCCACAGGCCCGCGTGGCGGGTGGCCTTCCAGCGACCGGGGCTGCTGACCTTCAAGCTGCCAGACGATGAGGCGCCCCCAGCGCTCGTCGGTCTCACCGAGGGCATGGCGCCCCGCTTCGGGCGGCTGTGCGGGCTGTCGCATGGCCTCGCGGCGACCCCTGCAGAGGCGGCCGACCGGATACGGGCCGTGTGCGGTGCGAGCGCGAACCTGCAGGTGACGGTGGTCGAGCCCGGGCGACCCGGAGAGGCCTCCGACACGCGCCTCGCACAGGCTGCGGCCCTCGCGCAGGCGTGGACAGAGGCGCTGCTCGGGGCGCTCGGCCCGGGGTTCGAGGCGGTCGACCACGCGAGGCCGGGCGCCACGCTGTGCGACGTGGTACTCGAGCCGCCTCGCGGACGTGACGGGGTCGAGACGATGCCGCGGGCGCTCATCGGGACACATGTCGCCGGTGGTGTCGTCCTGCCCGGCCCGGGCGGGCGGCTCGCGCTCGCGATGCCGCCCGAGGCGCCGTCGTGGGCCTGGCGGAAGTGCGAGGAGGCGCTCGCGCTGACCGGCCTGCGCCCGCGGCGGGGAGAGGCGGCGATCGAGCTCGGGGCGTCCCCGGGAGGCGCGGTGGTGGCCCTGCTCGCGCGCGGCATCGCGGTGACGGCGATCGACCCGCAGCCGATGGACCCGCGGGTCTCCGCCTTCGCCGCGGCGCGCGGCGTCCCGCTGACGGTCGTGACGGCCGCGATGGCCGAGGTGCCGCTCGAGTCGCTGCCGACCTGCGTCGACTGGCTGCTGTGCGACGCCCATCTCGCGGGACCGGTGGCGCTCAAGGGGCTCGGGCGCTATGTCCGCTGGTATCGGGACAGCCTGCGCGGGCTGCTCTGGACCGTGAAGCTGCACCGTTGGGAGGACGCGGCGCGGGTCGACGAGCTGGTCGCCCGCCTGCGCGAGCTCGGTTTCGCCGCGGTCGGGGCCCGACAGCTGCCGTCGAATCGTCAGGAGCTGCTGGTCTGGGGCGTCACGTCGCGCGGCCTCGGAGCGCGCTGATGCGTTCCGGGCGCGATAAAGATCGTGATGATGATGCGCAAGGAGATGCGTGTGTGAAAACGCCCGATGGGCCCAGACTCGCGCCCGAGGCGGAACGCACGACCATCCTGCCGCCACCGGTCGCTATCGCGGTGCAACCGGCCGGAGCCCGCGGTCGCGGGGTCTTCGCGACGCGCGATCTGGTCGCGGTCGAGGTCGTCGAGCGCGCGCCAGTCCTCGTCCTGCCAGCCTCGGAGGCGGCCGCGGCGCAGGCAACGGTGCTCGGCTCGTATGTGTTCGGCTGGCGAGACACGGTCGCGGTGGGGCTTGGGTTTGCGTCGCTGTACAATCACGCGTGGGATCCGAACCTCGTGTACTTTCGGCGGCTCGAGGACGGGTGCCTCGAGTTCGTCGCGCGCCGCGACATCCGCGCGGGTGAGGAGCTGACCATCAACTACGCCAGCGGAAACCCGCATCGCAGCGACCTGTGGTTCGGGCTCGAATGAGCGCCGTCTCGCCCATGTGAAGAAAGTCGGCGCTAACACTTGACGGTGGGGCGCCCCTCGTGTGTCAAATCGTCCAAGGGTCCGTGGCGCCAAGGGTGCGCCTCGGGCCTTTTTGCGTGGTGAAGGGCCGCGCGAGGAGCAAGAGGGATGGACAGGCTCGAATCCGAGGCCCGCCAACGCGAGGACGTGCCGAGCACGCCTCACCACGTCGATGCAGCCCCGACCAGCGCGCGGCGCGGCGAGCTGCGCGGTCTG